>JAIRZL010000028.1 GCA_031267245.1 Oscillospiraceae bacterium | reverse complement strand
GTGCTCTGTCTTTGCCTTTCACCATCGGCATAGGATCCTTACGCACGCCATTTACACGATATTCAAAATGCAGATGCGGCCCGGTGGAACACCCTGTGCTGCCAACAGCACCAATTATTTGGCCCTTCTTGACTTTCTGGCCCACAGACACGAAAATCTGGCTGCAATGGCCATAAACTGTAACCACACCACCACCGTGATCAATCATTACATAAAACCCGTAACTGCCCCAACCTTTGCTATCCTTCCGACAGACAAACACAACTGTGCCGTCATTCGCAGCAACAATATTCGCGCCATAAATCCCATGCGATGAGATATCCAAACCACCATGCAACTCCCGGCGGCCACCAAATGTTCGCCACCCGTAAGGAGACGTTATACCATAATAACCAGGCACAGGCCAGCACAAGTCTCCGCCGACATATTCCGAGCTAGTGGGTTTTAACTGTGCCAGGATTGCGCTTATTTGTTTTTGATACGCCTCTTCCTGCCTAACACACTCATCGCGGTTGGCAATGAACATCTGCTCAAGATCCGTGATGGCCTTAATTTCTCGGCCCACCGCAGCAGACTGCGCAGAAAGCTCCTTGCGTTTTTGATCAAGATCTCTTTGCAAACCCGCCAGCTTGGCTTTTTTGGCCTCTAAATCAGATTTTTCTTTTTCCATTGCCGCCATTTGCGTACGAAGCTTTAGAACAATCCGCCTGTTCGCCTTCCAGATCCGCCGTTTGAAAGGCGCATTAGTTAACACGCCAAAAAAACTATCATCCCCAAACATCAAACCCATAGCAGCCGGGAATTGCGCTCGCTGCCGCAAATAATCACCAGCTATCCTGTGGCGCACCGCAACCACCTCTTCCTTATGCTCCTGCTGCTTCCGCTGCAGCGCTTGCTGCGCGCGACCAATGGCTTCTTTTACCTGCTGTAGCTGGCGCTCAATAGCCGCCACTTGCTCCTCTTGAATCGATATTTTCGTTCGCAGATCCGTTTGCCGATGTTCCGCGCCTTGCCGTGACGTTTTTTGGCGGCGCAATCGCCCCTCAATGTCCGCTCGCTTGCCCTTCAACTCCGAACGCTTTGCTTCGAGTTCTTGCATTCGGTCTTCAAGAAGAGCAGCTGCCTGCTTTTCTTTATATTCTTGTAATGCGCTCGCCGGCTTTCCCACGCTTGCAGCCAATTTATCGTCTGCTGGTCCTTCTTTTTCAGTAGAAATGGGCGTCGCAAGCGCCGCCAGGGCCGCATCGAGCTCATCCAACTCAGCTTCTTCGCTTGTAGCCGCCTGCGTTTTTGTTGGAGCAGGATCCATCAAGCCCAAATCCGTTGCCACCTTCTTGGTGCCAGTACCGCCGGATTGCGGGAATACCAAGGGTTCAAAATCATCATCGTCATAATCAGTAACGGCAGTTATTGGGTTTGCCATGCTTAAAGAAGCAAAAAACGAACTATTAACAAGAAGAAAAAACGCGAAAAAAAAACAGCCAGCTCTTTTCAGCACAGCATTCACCTCATCTACACCTTCAGATGTTTACGCACAAAGAACACACTACCAAACGTGCCGATAATACTGCCTAAGTAGAGAAACCCACTCAACAGATAAGCAGAAATCTCTTGGAAAGGCACCATGTTTTCCTTTATCATTGGAAGAACCGCCACCTTAAACTTAGCAAGCACATCAAACATATACGAATACCCCAAATAGAGCATTCCATAGGCCAAAAACGCAGAGATAATACCAAGGATCAATCCTTCAACAAGGAAAGGAACCCGAATAAAAATATTGTTAGCACCAACAAACTTCATGATATTTATCTCGCGTCGGCGATCATAAATCGTCATCTTAATCGTTGTTGCAACAATAAACAACGAAACAAAAAGCAAAAAAGCAACAATAACAATCCCAGCATAATTAACCGTGTTCTTTATTGTGGTGATTATCTGCGCAACATCGTTTGGAGAATTTACATGCACAATGCCATGTATTTTATTTATCTTGTCCACTGTCTTTTTTATAATATCCACATCATGCAAAGTAACCCGATAGCAGTCTGGCAATGGATTGTCACGATTGAGTTCATCAAAGAGATCCCCACCTTCATAGAGGGTTTCAAGCTGCAATTTTAAAGCCGCTTCTTTTGAAACAAACGTAAAGCTCGCAATATTCTTTATCTTCTTAAGCTGCTCTGCAACATGCTTAGACGTGTTGTCTTCTAAAAAAACCACCAACTCATTCTTTTTTTCAATCCCGTGAACAAAGGAACCCAGGTTACGAGAAAAAAGAACCGCCGTCCCAATTAAAAGAAAACAAACCGTTAACACCCCAATGGACGCCGCCGAGAGTAACCTGTTAAGCCAAACATTTTTTACCCCTTGCCTTAAAAGATACCCCAAATTACTCAATTTCATTCTTCATCCAACCTTTGTCTTTTTCCATCCTCTTCGCCCTTGAACCAATCTCCCAAGCCGGTATCTGCAATCATCCTGCCATTTTCAAGATTAATTACCCGTTTGTTTAATTTTTTAACCAGGTTATGTTCATGCGAAACCACAACAATCGTTGGACCACACTTGTTAATTTCGTCCAAAAGCTCCATGACACCATTGGAAAGTTCCGGATCGATATTCCCAGTTGGCTCATCAGCAATGATAATCGACGGATTATTAACCAATGCACGCGCCAATGCCACCCGTTGCTGCTCCCCGCCCGAAACCTGATGCGGGAAGCACCGCGCCTTGGGCAACAAGCCCACAAGATCCAAAATATAAAGCACCCGCTTACGAATCTCTCTGCCAACCACCCCCGTAACCCGCAACGCAAATGCAACATTATCATATATTGTCATCTGATTAATGAGCCTGAAATCTTGAAAAACCATGCCAATGGATCTACGATACCTTGAGATCTGCCGCCTTCTTATTCCTTGAAGATCATATCCATTAACTTCAATCTGCCCAGATGTGGCTTTTTCTTCTCTCATAATCAGCTTCATAATAGTGCTTTTCCCTGCACCCGAATGCCCCACAACAAATACGAACTCTCCCGTGTCAACAGTAAAGCTCACATTATCCAGCGCCACAGCTCCGTTGGCATATTCTTTCGACACATTCGAAAATAATATCATCTAATTTATCTTCCACCTACACTCTCAGAATATCCGGCCTTTTCATGAACCAACCTTCCATTGAGGGCAGTAACCAAAACTTTGCAGCTAATCTACCACTCTTAATATCAGAACTTGCTTTTGTTTGCAACAAGATATTTTTTCACCATCAACGCCACTTTAAAAACAATCGCTTGCTCAAATTCGCGAAGATCCAAACCCGTTAGCTTTTTAATCTTTTCCAGCCGATAAACAAGAGTGTTTCTGTGAACAAAAAGGTTTCTTGCCGTTTCTGAAACATTCAGATTGTTTTCAAAAAACTTTTGGATTGTAAAAAGTGTTTCATATTCCAAACTATCTATGGAACCTTTTTTAAAGATCTCCCGCAAATACATTTCGCAGAGCGTTGGTGGCAGCTGATAAATTAAACGTGCAATTCCAAGGTTATCGTAATTAACAATCGGCTTTTCCGTGTCGAAGATCTTCCCGATATCGATTGCCGATTGCGCCTCTCTAAACGATCTCGCGATCTCCTTTATCCCAGAAACTACCTTGCCGATTCCAACAACTGCTTTCGTATAATATTCACCATTTAATGTGTCAACCATAGACCGCGCCAATTTCTCAAAGTCCTTGGAATCTACCGACTTGACTTCCTTAACAATAACGATTTCATTTTCGCTTATATTGAAAATAAAATCCTTCTGCCGATCTGGGAAAAGGCTAATCAACACGTCATAAACCGAAATCTCTGTGGAGGTTAGCACTTT
The DNA here is from genome assembly GCA_031267245.1 of Oscillospiraceae bacterium. Classification (GTDB taxonomy): domain Bacteria; phylum Bacillota; class Clostridia; order Oscillospirales; family Ruminococcaceae; genus BNZN01. The sequence continues at coordinate 8,130 of JAIRZL010000028.1, read as the reverse complement.
AACCAAGAAAACCACCCGCTGAACATCTGAATTAAAATGTAACTCCCGAGATTTAACATAAATATCACCAGGCAACACATTATCTAAAACAACATTCTTTAAGAAACCAACCCGGTCATACTTCTCATCATAATAAAACTTGATATTTTCAAGAGAAATTGAAATCAGATGACAATAAGTGGCCGCAGCTTCATCCGCTCCCTTGGCAAAGGCAACATATTCACAACGTGTTTTCTTCAATGAAAACGGCTTATAAGTGTAATTATCAACAGAAACAACCTCGCAGGATTCCAAAAGCTCCCCCGTAATATTATTGCTAGGCTCTCCAAGACGATCCACATCGCTACAAGCTATTATTATGCCATCTGAATCAACAACCCCCACTGTTCGTCCCATTACATCCTTCATTTGATAGATAATCCCTTGAAAAAGCTTATTGGACATCTTTAAAACACACCCCTCACTTCATCTTTACAAAATAAAAAACACAAACATTCAAAAGCAACAATCCTCAAAAAACCACTGACTCAAGAATTTTCACCATACCCTTTCTTTTGAAACCGCGCCGCTACCCTTTGGGAAACTCCTTGATTGCATGGATTGCATGAATCTTGTCACCACTCTTCCTAAATCACGGGTCAAATCTTCCTTCAAATTCCCCCACAAAACTCCACATACCACAAAATCGCAAGCAAAAACCTTCGCTGCTGCCCGTTAAGAAGCCAACCGCCGCAGCCTTCTATGTATCTCCCCCGCATTGCACAACTTTATTGAATGATTAACAATATTCAAGCTCTGCAACAGCGAATCAACGTGCAACAAGCAACCCCTCTAAATTTGCTTTTTGGTGTTTTTGCACCAATTATCACGCCTCTTTCGGCCACATTTCTTACTGGCTTTTTGCTTCTCTATTGCGGCCACAAGAGTTGTTTTGTTTCGCGCGCAATTACCAACTCTTCATTTGTGGGAATAATCCAAATGTCTTTGGACCCTTTCTTGGAAACACACCTGCTCCCCATTGCATGCTGCCTATTCAAATCCTTGTCAAGCCACAAGGAAAAAAAGTCCAGGTCTGCGCACACAAGCTCCCTGGTAACATGTGAATTCTCTCCAATCCCCCCAGTAAAAACAAGCATATCCAGCCCGTTCATTGCTGCAGTATAGCCGCCTATATACTTTTTAACTTGGTAACTTTGCATCCTCAAAACCAATGCCGCAAGCCGATCGCCAGCCTCGGCAGCCGCCACAACCTTACGAGAATCACTCGAGCATCCACCGCTCACACCAAGATACCCAGATTTTTTGCTCAAAAGCTCATCTAATTGCTCATAAGAAAGGCCTTCCTTCTGCATTAAGTAGCCGGCGCACCCAGGATCTATTGAGCCGCAACGAGTGCCCATCAACAAGCCGTCTGCCGGAGTGAAGCCCATGCTGGTATCAATCGACTTACCACCAGAAATCGCCGTCACCGAACACCCATTTCCAAGATGGCAACAAATAACACGCAGCGTGGCCTGATCTTTGCCCACAAGCTCACAGCACTGCTGATTCACATATTTATTAGAAATCCCATGAAACCCGTATTTTCTTACTCCATACCTTTCATAATACTCATACGGCAACCCATAAAGGTACGCATAATCCGGGATTGTTGCATGGAATTGCGAGTCAAACACCGCCACTTCAGGAATAGCCTTAAAAACCCCCATGCACGCCCTGATTGCCGTTGCACAAACAGCATTATGAATTGGCGCCAAACTCGATAATTTCTCAATATTAAGGACCACCTCGTCGTTTACCAACGTTGGGGCAGAATAAATATTCGCACCCTGCACAACTCGATGCCCAACCGCCGAAATCTCAGAAACGTCGCGGATTGCGCCATGCTGCTGGTCTAAAAGCAGCTCAAGCATCTTCGCGAACGCATCATCATGCGTTTTAAAATATTGGTGAACCACCAATCGAGATTCCGTTGAATCGGATTTTTTGCAAACATGGGTAATAAAGCTACCTTCTTCACCAATTCGCTCGCAATTGCCGCCCGCAATCGCTGTTTCTGTCTCCATGTCAAAAAGCTGATACTTAAAAGAGGATCCCCCAGTATTAATGCTCAAAATTCTCATTTCGACCCTCCCAACACAACAACAACCAAACGTCCCGTTGCTCCTTAATTGCTACACACAGGGTAGCCCCCCTTACACATCCAGATTCGCAACATACATCGCATTCTTTTCAATAAACAACCGGCGAGGCTCAACCTTATCGCCCATTAAAACCGTAAAGACCTCATCCGCCTTTTCAGCATCCTCCACATGAACACGCAGGATGGTTCTGGTTTGCGGATCCATTGTGGTCTCCCAAAGCTGGCTAGCATCCATCTCACCCAGCCCTTTATATCGCTGCACTTCCACCTTGGCACCACCATCGCCAGCCAATTCCCTTATATGTTCATCTCGTTGCGCATCTGAGAACGCATATTTTATCTCTTTGCCACGACTCACACGAAACAAAGGCGGTTGAGCAATATAAACATGCCCGCTCTCAATAACTGGCTTCATATAACGGAAGAAAAAGGTAAGAAGAAGCGTCCTGATATGCGACCCATCAACATCCGCATCCGCCATAATTATAACCTTGCCATAACGGATCTTTGTAACATCCACATCAGAACCCAAACCACACCCCAAAGCAGTTACAACCGGAAGCAGCTTCTCGTTGCCATAAACCTTATCTAGTCGCGATTTCTCAACATTTAACATCTTCCCCCAAAGCGGCAAAATTGCCTGAAAAGTTCTGTCGCGGCCTGATTTTGCCGATCCCCCAGCCGAATCACCTTCCACAATATATATTTCTGTGTATTCATTGTTGCGATCAGAACAATCAACAAGCTTACCCGGCAAAGAAAGAGATTCTAGCACGCCTTTGCGCCGAGTAAGCTCCCTTGCCTTCTTTGCTGCCTCACGCGCCCGGCTGGCATTAACCGCCTTTTCAATAATCAACCCTGCTTGAGATGGGTTCTCTTCAAAAAATTCTGACATCTTTTCATAAATCATCAGATCAACAATCTTCCGGACCTCTGTGTTCCCCAACTTGGTCTTGGTTTGGCCTTCAAACTGCGCATCCATAAGCTTCACACTGATTATTGCTGTCAAGCCTTCTCGAACATCTTCACCAACAAACGGCTTGTCGTTCTCCTTGAGCACCCCAAATTTACGCGCATAATCATTAAACACACGGGTGAGCGCATTCTTAAATCCCGCCTCGTGCATGCCGCCCTCTGCAGTATGTATATTATTTGCGAATGAAAGAACCAGTTCGTTATAACTCGTGTTATATTGCAATGCCACTTCCACCGATTTTTCATCTTTAACACAGCTAAAATAAACAATATTCTCATTCAGACAATCCACAGCTCTTTTTGCATGCAAATACTCCACAAAACTTACAATACCGCCCTCGTAGCACAGAGTTTCTGTGCTCTGCGGCCCAGGGCCACGTTCATCTGAAAACACAATCTTTAGCCCAGCATTCAAAAAAGCCTGCTCTCTAAATCGCTTAAGCAGCAACTCAGAATCAAACTCCAGCTCTTCAAAGATTTCATCATCCGGCATAAAGGTCACCTTAGTATAGGTATGCTCCCCCTTGCCAATAATCTGCAAATCACTTACACTTTTGCCACGTTCAAAACTTTGCTCATAAACAGAATCCCCATCGCAAACCTCCACCTTCAGCCACTGCGAAAGCGCATTAACAACAGATGCACCAACCCCATGCAGGCCACCCGCCACTTTATAACTTTCGCCACCAAACTTTCCACCAGCGTGCAGCACAGTAAACACAACCGTAACCGCTGGGATGCCAAGCTTGGGGTGTTTCCCAACCGGAATCCCCCGCCCATCATCTGTTACACAAATCGCATTTCCCTCAAGGATTTTCACCTCTATGTTGTGGCAAAAACCAGCAAGCGCCTCATCAACAGCATTATCCACAGCCTCATACACAAGATGATGCAAACCCCTGGCTCCTGTTGATCCAATATACATCCCTGGGCGCTTCCGCACAGCTTCTAGCCCTTCAAGAACCTGAATCTGATTCTCATCATATTTAACCGGCATTTTCCCCATCATTGCAACCCACACTTCCTTGAGGTTCCGTTCTTTAAATTACACTAGGTTTAATTTTAACATTCGATAGTCCATTTTGCAAATCAAAACACACTGAGGCACTAAACGGTCAACGCGGCACGGCATCCATATTACGCCAGTCACAGCAGCAAATTCTTTGCCAGGAAGCAGTCTGCAAAGGAGCTCACCAATGTTGCCAAACGCGGCGTGGAGCCCCAGCAGGCACAAATTAGCAAACTGGCATTACGCACACCGCCCAGCTTTGGCGAATCACCGATGCCATTAGTTCGCCGCCCAGCATAACTCTGCAGTCAAATTAATCCAATAATGAGTTCTTTTTTTTGCCAATTGGATGGGTAGCTCTCGCCCTCATCTTCGCACAACACCTTTCTCACATTACCTAAATTTCTATAATGAGAAACGAGAGAAGAAGAATTTGTGCGAAAAAGAAGCTCCCGGGGCGAAAATTAGAAAGCCCGCCCAATGCCCAGACGCTTAACACCCTGCCCCCATCTTTTTGCCTTCCTAAAGTTTCCACCATAAATAAGGCTTTGCTATTGGCAAAACTTCACTTGATTCACCAATGTTTTTGCCGCACACAGCAGACACGCCCTTCTTCCCCACAACTAAACTCCATCTAATTCCCGGCTAAATGTGCACCCTTATAGCCTGAGAAGCCAGGCGGCGCAGCAAGCAGCAAATGGGGACAAAGCCCACCCCAGGCTTAGCCGTCACCAAGCACCATAAGTTTTTTATTTTTGACTATGAAACTTGGCATAAACGCCACCTTGAGCCAACAACTCGTCATGCGTCCCAGCTTCAACAATACGGCCAACATCCAAAACCAGGATTCGATCGGAATTCACAATGGTAGAAAGCCGTTGCGCAACGGTTATTGTGGTTTTCCCGCGGCAAAGTTTTTCTAAGGACCGCTGAATAATTGCTTCGTTTTTGTTGTCTAATGCAGAGGTGGCCTCATCTAAGATTAAGATTTTGGCATTCTTTAAAAACGCACGGGCAATGCTGATCCGTTGCCGTTGGCCCCCAGAAAGTAGAACACCACGTTCTCCAACCTGGGTGTCATAACCGTCGCTCATCTGCTGAATAAATTCATCTGCACCTGCATCCTTAGCTGCTTGGACAATCTCATCCATGTTAACAGCGCCGTCCCGTGAATATGCAATATTTTCTGCTATGGTTCCATCAAAAAGATAAACCTCTTGCTGAATCACACCAATGTTAGCCAACAATGACCGCTGGGTCACCGCACGAATATCCATATCATCAACCAAAATGCGGCCCTGTGTAACCTCATAAAAGCGCGGGACCAAGTTGCAAAATGTGCTCTTCCCGGTACCAGATGAGCCAACAATGGCGATTTTTTCTCCAGGTTTTACATGCACATCAATGTCATCCAAAACTGCCTCTTTTGTGTCTTTGTAGGCAAAATGCACGTTCTCGAATTTGATATCACCTTTCACTTCATGCAATTCGATCGCGTTGTCGCAATCCTTAATCTCTGGCTGTTCATCCATAATATCTTTGGCGCGGGAAACACTGGTAACCACCGACTGTAGATGCTCTAGCATTTCGGTTAAAGAGTTTGTTGCAAGAACGAGAAGGTCGATGTATAACAGATACTCAACAAGCTCTGGAGCATTAATTACCCCAGACGTCACAAAAATCGATCCGAGCGCAACAACAATGGTGTATGCCAACCCATTTAAAATTGAGATCCCACCGAGAAACTTAGATAGATTTAAATTTAATACCATTTGTGCGCACAGATATTTTTGATTTGCAATTTCAAATCTTTTGCATTCTTTTTTCGCTTGCCCAAAAGCTTTTGTAATTTTAATGCCCAACAAACTATTTTCCATGCGCACATTTATCTCGCCCAATCTGTGTCTTTGTGTGAGCATAGCTTCGCGAAACAACCCATTGAAATACCAGCTCAGAAAAAATATCACAGAGGTAACTGCAAACAAAACCAATGTCAATTGAACATCAATATGGATAAGAATAATGAATGAACCAATAAACTTTATAACAAACTTCAAAAACTCGATGATACTGTGGTGCATGATATTACCCAGATCCGCAAGATCACTGGTCGCTTTTGACACCAACTGCCCCAATTTATGCCGGTCAAAATATGGGAATGAGAGCTTCTGAAGGTGAGCAAAGATATCTCTTCGCAAGTCGGCTTCAACATTAAACCCCATTTTGTGGCCGCAAAACCCAGAAACTGAGTCTGCGAGCGCTTCAATAACGCCGATACTCAACAACACACACACATAAAGAACGAAATTTTCGCAAAGTAACGCCCTGCCATTTGGAATGATTTTTTTTACAAACTCTGGGTAGGCTAATGCCCCAGCGGCAGCAATAGCGGCAAACAAGATGTCTAAACATAACAAGGTTTTTTGTCGCTTGATATATTTGCAAACCCATTTTATTAGACCCCAGGTAGGGCGCTTTTTTTTATATGCTGGAGAACACTCTCCTGCCTCACTCACTGACTAATAACCCCATTTCCTTCATCGACGCATATTCGCGTCCAGATATAATGATATGATCTTTTATGCGTACATTGAGCAATTTTAGAATGTCGCAGAGGTGTTGTGTGAAAAAGACATCGTTGCTGGACGGGATCGCCAATCCAGTGGGATGATTGTGGCACAGCAAAACGTTCGGGGTTTCATTTGCTAGAACGTACTGCACAATGCGCCTCCACGATACATTTACGGTGTTCACCTCACCCACAAACAAACTGTCCACGGCAGTGACATTCAAGCAACTGTCTAAGCACAGCACATAAAATTGTTCTTTATTCTGCCCTTCAAACTTCGACATCATAAACTCAGCAATATTTTTGGTGCTTTTGAATGGCCGCTTGTTTGACTGTTGAGACTTGCAATATCGGTGAATTGCAACGGTCAGCTTTATTAATGTTGCCACACTATCTCCTATGCCGTTTTCTTTGGTTAACAAGGCAAATGGAGCATCTAAAACATTTATCAATGAACCAAATTTTTTTATTAATTTGTGAGCAAGTTCATTCGTGTCTTTTTGTGGTATCGCAAAAAAGAGCAACAGTTCTAACACTTCGTGCTCTGCAAAACCTTCCAATCCATGGTTGTTGAACCTTTGCTTGAGCCGTGCTCGGTGCCCCTTATGTAAATTATCCAAAGATAGTTTTCTCCCAATTTGTTGCAAAAAAATCAGAAACGTTGTCTCTTGTTATATAGCAAATCTGGGGATTAAGATAAGCACGTAAACGCAAAAAAAACAATGCGTATGCATATAAAATTTATGACTTTATAGCTGTATTTTACACCACCAGGCCCTGAATGTCCAGGGAGCAAGCGAAGAGATTGGGGTGGCCCCTGGAACGCAATAGTGCCTCCTGAGCAGGTAATACCAGCTTTTGGGACTTTCCTTGCTGGGCTAATCTGGGCGCCATGATCCTGCAGACCGGCAAACAAACACCACCGATGATTGCCAAAAACAGGAAAGCGGTTCCACCAGCTCGACGACCAGATTCGCCACCCGAAAAAACTTTCCTGGGAGCAAAACTTGCACTTGTAAGTGAAACTATGGTGAAGGCAAAAACGCGGCGCAAGAACGAGGAGACCAACCAGGCGGATATTCTAAGCACCTGGGGCGATTTCTATTCGTGGGAAAAGAATGAACGGCCGATCCTGGACGGTTTTATGGCATTCTGGTCCACACCAGCTGCTGGCTGACTCCCAAGTCACCAGCTCGGCAGGCAGATTAAGGTGCTCCTGGAGTTTCTTTGCGCTTTCTGGCATTACAGGCATTATCAAGATGGAAACAAATCGTAATGTTTCCAAGAGATTGTGTAGCACTGCAGCAAGCGCAGATCGGTTCTCTGGATTTTTGGCCAACTCCCACGGTGTGGTTGACTCAATATATTTGTTTGCAGCGGCAACGATCTTCCAAATTTCCACAAGCGCTTTTGGTGGGTTATATTCATCCATGA
>JAIRZL010000017.1 GCA_031267245.1 Oscillospiraceae bacterium | reverse complement strand
TGAAATCTTGAGCAATTACCGCCGCAATCGCAGTTCTTGCAACTCCAAATCTCCGCGTGCCGAAGCATCAAACGGGTAAGGCTCTTCCAGTTTATAGAAGTCTTCCTCTGGAAGGATCGGAACGTTGACAGCAAAGCAAATATATGATAAATTAATGGGTAAAGAAGACAAGGGCTCGCCTTCTGTGTGGAAGTGGATATTTACTTTCGAAGGAAGGTTGTTTGATCGGTGTTGTTTTTTTGTTTCAGCAGGATTGTCATAGACTTGTAATGCAGGTTTGCCTTTTTTTTGTTTTATTGGGTTTTTAATTCTGGAGGTGTTTTGATATTAGTGTTAGGGAGTTACAGATCAACGAGGATATAAAAGACGCAACTGTCAGGCTTGTTGGTTTGGAGGGGCAGGAAGATGCTGTAATGCTAACGGATAAGGCCTTGGTTATTGCTGCGCAATTAAATTTGGATCTTGTGAAAATTGCCCCGAATGCGAATCCTCCGGTTTGCCGTATTGTGGATTACGGCAAATACTGTTTTGAACAATCCAAGCGAGAGCGAGAAGCAAAGAAAAAACAAAAAGTCGTTGAGATAAAAGAAATTAGGCTTTCAATGGGGATCGATACCGGTGATCTTCTCACAAAGGCAAAGAATGCAAATAAGTTTTTGAAAGCCGGCAACAAAGTCAAAGTGGTTGTGCGGTTTCGTGGCCGCGAGATGGCTCACATGAAAATGGGCGAGGTCCTTTTGAAGCGTTTTGCGGGTGAGTGCTTGGAGTTCGGCTCGCAGGAAGGCGGATTTAAAACGGAAGGAAGAAGCATGTTGATGTTCCTTGTGGCCAAGCGATAGACAAAGTTGAAAGGAGTTTCCATTGTGGCTGGATACAAACTTAAAACAAATAAAAGCGCAAGAAAGCGTTTTAAATTTTCGAAGACTGGCAAAATTAAAAGAGCGGCAGCAAACCGATCCCATATCCTGACAAAAAAAACTCAAAAGCGCAAAAGACATCTGCGGAAGCCAATGTATGTGGACAAGACAAACGCAAAAGCAATTTCGCTTTTGATCCCATACAAAAGATGATCTCAGCAGTTTGGTTGTTGTGTATGCTAAGTTTAACGGTTTTTGAAAATGATTGTCCTTTGGAGGGGATAGATTAAAATGGCTAGAATTAAAGGTGGAACGGCCACACATAAGCGCAGGAAAAAGATTTTAAAGCTGGCAAAGGGTTACTATGGCGCCAAAAGCAAGCAATTTCGCACAGCGAAAGAAGCTGTGATGAAGTCTGGCAATTATGCATACATTGGAAGAAAAAACAGGAAGCGCGATTTCCGAAGGCTGTGGATTACGCGGATCTCTGCCGCTTGCCGCTTAAACGGCGTTAGTTATTCCAGGTTTATGGATGGCCTTAAAAAGGTAGGAATAGAGCTGAATCGAAAGATGCTCTCAGAGATGGCAATCGCCGACGAAGCGGGATTTTCCAGCCTGGTTGCTAAAGTGCAGAAGGGCTGACCGTTAGGCGCGAAATGGCAATCATCAATGTTGTCTTCGTTCAGGGGATTAGAGAGTCGCTCTCTCGCCCATCTCCCAGCCATAAAGTCATTCGTCCCGGGGCACACAATTATTATTTCGCCCTAGCTGTTCACGAATACTAGCGTGATTTTTATGGTGGTCCGCGAGACGCGAAGGGAGAGGCTGCCCAATGACCCAGCGCAAACAGTTGATACTTCGGAGAAGGTTTTCCTAGCGCCATCATTCCAGAAGAAAGAAACAGCTGCGTTGGTTGACAAATCGCACCTGCGGGAGGAGCCGAGCATTAAGGACGCCATTCGGATTTGATGCTCTGGAAAGCTTTCACCGTTTTTTTGTCAATCGCCGCAGCAATTTACTTGTCAACATTGCCTTTCTAAACCCAATCCAGCCTGATCACCATCTCTTCTTACAACGCGCTTTTCTCTCAACTAACCATAGTTTCTTCGCCCCTCTCCGCACACGAGGCTCGTGCTTTGTTTTTTTGATGTAACCGGTAGGCAAAAAGACAAGCTGCTAAGCCACCCAAAGGGCCAAGGGTGTTGCACGCCGCCACTTTCTGGCGGGGCCTGCCCCTCTGCGGGAATCCGCGCTTCAAAACAACAAAGGCCGCAATGTTTAAGGCATGGCAGGGGAGGCCACCACGGGTGGCGGGCGTTAACATTCGAGCTTTAATCTTTTGGAATTTTAAACTTTGCCGATGTGGCGGAATGGCAGACGCAGATGACTCAAAATCATCCGGGAAACCATGGGGGTTCGAGTCCCTTCATCGGCACCAATTTTAGCCATTGTGGAGAAGTATCGAAGTGGTCATAACGAGAACGACTCGAAATCGTTTGGCGGTTTCCTCCGCCCGTGGGTTCGAATCCCACCTTCTCCGCCATCGCATTTAGAATACGAGCCACATTTGCGGCCTCGTGTTCTTTTTTTTGTTTTTTCTGCCGGCAACTAGCAAACAGAGCCATTCCATTTATCAATACCGCAATTTTATGCCCTGCCGGTTGTTTTTTTGTGCTTTTTTTACCGCAAGCTGCAGCACTAACATCAGCATCCTCGGTCAAGCGTTTTTTTGATGCAACTTGTTTAGTGCCAAATGTGTTAGAGGAATCTGCCCGGACGCGACATGTTGGCGGGGCGGCAAAGCTACGGCGGCCAAATTCTGTGTTCAGTGGAAACTTTCCTTTCCAGCAATTGCAGCGCGAATAACTGCCACACCGATAGACGCCATTATTCTTCCGCCGCGAAATGGCCAAGGTTGCGAAAAGGACACTTCAAAAACACGACTAATACTGTGCTCAAGTACAATACCCAAAAATGGAGCCCTTAAGCCAGAGGAAAGAGCTTTCTTGAACGAAAAGTGGGAGGGCACGCAGTGTTATTTGCTCTTATATTGGTTTTTTGTTATAATTGACCCCGTGTGCATGGATTGGTGTCGCCTTGCAAGTTGCGTTTTGATAATTGTAACGAAAAAACATAATGATAAGGAGAACGAGGGCGTAATTGAAATTAAGGAAATATAAGTACATAGCGCAACATGACTCTTCGGATTGTGGGGCAGCCTGTTGGGTTATGATTTGTGCGCATTATGGGCTAAATATCGGTATTGCACAAGTGAGAGAATTAATTTGCACAGACAAGAATGGAACAAGTGGATATGGCATTGTGCAGGGCGGCAAAGAGCTTGGTTTTGCTGTTAAAGCGGTGAAAACCACAAACAAGTGCTTCAGCGAAGAGATCCCGACTCCATGCATTGCACATGTGGTTTCTGAGGATGGCGATCATTACGTTGTTGTTTATGGCACAAAAAAAGCAAAACTTATCATTGCTGACCCAGCAAAGGGGAAGTGCATACTCACCCAACAAGATTTTGCCAAAATCTGGACAGGGATTTTGTTTTTGCCAACGCCAGAAAAACATTTCAAAAAAGGTAACCAACGGCAAACAAAGAGGATGTTGTCTTTTTTTCGCGAACTCATTGGTCGGCAACAAAGCAGGCCAACAAACATTGGGAGCTTGAGGATCAACTGGGAAGATCTGACTCGCCAAAGATTGTTTTTGTTTTGTGTGGTTTGTTTTGCCATTTTGGGAACCATATTAGGGGTTGCAGGTTCTCTTTATTATAAGATCTTGATTGATAACGTAATGCCAAACAACAGCCTGAGCTTGCTAAAATTGGTTTCTCTTGTGTTTCTTTTAATTGGGGCGTTAAGTATTGCGGTGGAAAGTCTTCAAGGATACCTTCTTTCAATCTTCTGTAACAGAATTGACGCCGCCCTTTTAATTGCCTACTATCGCCACGTTCTCGACCTGCCAATGAACTTCTTTACTTCTCGCGACACCGCAGAGATCCTCTCCAGAATGGACGACGCATATGAAGTTAAAGAGGCTATTGCAACGGTGTTAGTTGATGTTGGGCTTAATGTTATGATTGCAATCGGATGCGGCATTGTGCTATATATGATCTGCCCTCAGCTGTTTTTGTTATTTGTTCTCATGTTAATTCTTTACGTAATTGTGATTTATGCATTTAGAAAACAAGTAAGCAAAAAAACTCGTGAATTGGCAGATGAAAGCGCAAGGCTGCGATCGCTTTTCATGGAATCGGTGAATGGCATTGAAGTTATTAAATCTCTTGACACAAAACAGGGATTCGAAACAACATTCCGCCAGAAGATTGTTAACTGCCTAGACAAAGACCTAAAAAGAGCAAGAATCTGCACAAAAGAATATTCTCTGATCGGCCTTATCTCTGTTGTTGGGAGCACTGGCGTTTTGTGGTTGGGAATCTATTACGTTATGACGGGAGCGCTCTCGTTTGGTGCGTTTCTAACCTTCCACTCACTGCTCGCGTTCTTTGCCAATCCTGTCACTCGGCTTGTTAAAACCCAAACGACACTTCAGATGGTGTGGGTTAACTTCCGCAGGCTTTGTGAAGTGATGGAGCTGCCAACTGAAAAGCAGAAACAAAAAGTGATCACAAAAACACCACCCAGCTTACTACTCCCAATCGAATTTAAAGGCGTGAGCTTTCGGTATGGAAGCCGAAAATTGGTATTAAATGATCTCGAAATGCAGCTTTCTGCCGGGGAAAAAGTTGCTCTTGTGGGGCCAAGTGGAGCAGGTAAAAGCACTATTTCAAAGCTTTTGATGCGGTTTTATACACCCGAATGTGGTGGTGTTTTTTTTGGCGATCATGATGTTCAAGATCTTGATATTGATTGGTTGAGGAGCCGAATTGCATATTTACCACAAGAGGTTATGCTCTTTAGCGGCAGCTTGGAAGAAAACATTCGACGCGGCAATGTTAAAGCATCACAACTCGAATTTGAACGGGTCTGCGAAATGTGTTGCCTGGATGAATTTGTTAACGCGCTGCCCGGTAAGTATGGCTTCAAAGTTTCGGAACGAGGCAACAATTTTTCTGGTGGCCAAAAACAAAGAATTGCACTCGCCAGGGCACTTATCAGAAGCTGTGACCTGCTTATCTTAGATGAGGCAACAAGTGGAATAGACAGCATTACAGAGCAGATGATCATGGATGTTATATTCAAAAAGCTGAAAAAGGTTGCCGTTATTTTGATTGCGCATCGACTAACGTCTGCAAAAAAATGCGACCGGGTTTTTGTAGTGGATAACGGTAGAATCGAGGAAAGTGGGACCCACGAAGAATTGCTGGCAGCCTGCGGGCTTTATGAAAAGATGTTTCGCTCTTTCTTGAGCTGACTTTAAAGCCGAGTTTGTCACAATGTTCGTCGTGTGGGGTTGGCTTAAACGCGCCGGCTATTAGCATTCCGGGCAGCGTTGTTTCTCACAATACTTTACTTTGCACGCTGATAGCAATCACATTTTGCTGTTTTGAAGCGCGGATTTCCGCAGAGGGGCAGGCCCCACCAGAAAGTGGCGGCGTGCAACACCCTTGGCCCTTTGGGTGGCTTAGCAGCTTGTCTTTTTGCCTACCGGTCACATCAAAAAAACAAAGCATGAACCCCGTGTGTGGAGAGGGGCGAAGAAACTATGGTTGGCCGAGAGAAAAGCGTTGTAAGAAGATGAGATCCGGTTGGGTTCAGAAAGGCAATGTTAAGAATCTGCTGGGATAATTGGCCGTGGCAAACCGGATGGCAGCGAAGCAACCCGGTCGACGCAGTCGGCATGGGACATTCCGCATCTCCTTATCTCCTTGTGTGCCCAAAGTGCTATCAAGAATATTGGCAAGTGGATTTGTGGCGACGATTGCTAAAATTATGTGGCAGCAATGTTCTGTTTTTTGCGCGGCCACAACTGACGAAAAATGAAGCTGTCTTTACACGGCTAAAAGCAGGAGGCAATAGTCCGCTGCCTAGCGAGGGGGCACCACTTAGCGTTTTTCATAACCAAACTGTCATTTGTCAAATTCAGCAAGGTAGTAGCGGAACCTGTGGTGTTGAGCGTATTCGCCACAACAAGCGAATGACATTTGCGAAACTCCAATATGCCGGCTTTGCCTGGCTTGCCTAACCCCTATTTGCGTTGGGAAGAAGGAAGATGGTTGCAGACTTGGGAATTTATTGTTATACTTAAAATAACTACAAAGTCATAACTTTTGTGGTGGGTATTTGAGGGAAAGGACAGCATGCAGAGGTATGAAAGTTATTATTGACGCTTTTGGGGGCGACCATGCGCCGGCATCGGTATTGGAAGGTTGCGCTCTCGCGATTAACGAATTTGATTTAGATATTATATGCGTTGGTGACGAAGAGAAGGTACGAAAAGAAGCGGCAGAGAGGCATATATCTCTTGAGAAAATGGAAGTTGTGCATGCCACCAGCGTAATATCATGCAACGACCCGCCAACGAAAATCCGGAGCACGCACGCCAATTCCAGCATGGCAGTTGGTCTGCAGTTGCTAAAGGATGGAGCTGGAGATATTTTTATCAGCGCGGGCAGTACTGGTGCGCTTGTTGTTGGCGCGGTGCTGATTGTTGGCAGATTGGAGGGGGTAAAGCACCCTGCAATTGCCACTTTTTTGCCTTCTAAAAGCAATTGTTTCCTTCTGTTAGATTCTGGAGCAACTATCGATTGCAAGGCAGAAACACTGGAGCAGTTTGCTGTTATGAGTACCAAGCTGATGCCCCACCTTAAAGCTCCTCGCATTGGCTTGTTAAACATCGGGGTTGAATCGATCAAAGGGACAGGGCTGCAACGCCGGGCGTTTGAGTTGCTTGCAGGGAACTCAACAATTAATTTTGTTGGAAATATTGAGCCTGGTGCTGCTTTTGCTGGGATGTGTGATGTCTTGGTGGCGGATGGGTTCAACGGCAATATTTTTCTTAAAACCATAGAAGCTGCCAGTGCTTTTGTTGTGGGGGAGTTAGAAGGGGCTGGTTTAACCAACGAGCTAGCGGTGGTTGCAAGGGCTTTTGATTCTTCTCGTGCGGGAGGGTCGCTGCTTGTTGGATTAAATAAGCTGGTGTTGAAAGCACATGGCAGCGCAAATGCCCAAACGATTAAAGGCGCAATAGGGCAAGCTTTAAAAGTAGTGAAAGGCCAGGGTTTGCATGCAGGAAGTGGAAACGGAGATAGGGTATAAGTTTAAAGATAGTAGGTATTTGAAGACGGCATTAATACATTCTTCGTATGCCAACAAATCCAACGAAGTCGAAGGAGATAACGAGCGTCTTGAGTTTTTGGGAGATTCTGTGCTATCCGTGATTGTTGCCGAGCACTTGTTTGTAAGTTACCCTCAACTTGATGAAGGCGAGCTAACCAAATTACGGTCCTCGCTCGTTTGCGAAAAGTCACTTTACAAATTTGCCACATTAATCAACCTGAGTAAATATTTACGGGTGAGCATAAAGGATCTGGCTGCAAAGCCTTCTGTGCTTGCAGATGCTTTTGAGGCGTTGATTGCTGCGATTTATTTGGATGCTGGATTGCGGTTTGCGAGGAGATTTGTTTTGCAATTTGTAAAACCGGCGTTAAAGGCGGGCAGCCCTGAGGTTTTTATTGATTACAAAACCATCCTTCAGGAGGTTGTTCAGCGGGATTCAGAGGATCATGTGAAATATCTTCTGGTGAAAGAATCTGGCCCACCACACAAGAAGGAATTTACGATACGTGCGTGCCTTCGGCCAAGTGGCCGGGTGGTGGGCGAAGGCCAGGCCGGCAGCAAAAAAGAAGCAGCACAAGAGGCGGCCAAAGAGGCGTTGAAGTTTATGGGGTATGATGATGGTCAAATAAGTTTGATTTAAAAATCAAAAAATCGCGCCAAATGAAATCTGTTTTTGAGTGTTTGTTTTTAAAAATGCTTTGAATATTTGAAAATGCTTGGAATAAAGATGGCGCAACAAAAGGCACTGTTGGCAGGAACTGAAGAAAGGTGTTAGTTTGAGAAATACGAAGATAATTTGCACATTGGGTCCGGCTGTTGCCAGCGTTGAAATGCTGAAGAAGCTCATGTTAAGTGGGATGGATGTTGCCAGATT
>JAIRZL010000041.1 GCA_031267245.1 Oscillospiraceae bacterium | reverse complement strand
ATTGCCAGCGCCGCGCGCAGTTTCTTGGAGGGCGCTTGTCCTGCCCCTGGCCGTTTGATACCGCGTTAGCCTCCCCGGGCTACAGACAGGTATAAAAGTTTGGGCGATGGGCCACCAAGCCGCCTCCAATGCAGCAGAAAATTGCCGCGGGTTCCCATCAGGGCACCAATTGCTCACCAGAAAAAAATGATACTCCTCGAGCGGGCCTTCATCTAACAAAGTTAGCTCGTTCCAGCCGTCCATTGATTGTGACAGGGGCCTACCAACCGCGTCCGGCACACTCTGGTAAGTACCATCGGTAGCTTTTTCCAGGCGATAAAAGGTTAATCGCGGCTGCTCCTTTGCTGGTGGCGGCCCAGCGCTACCAACGCTGAACAACGCTATGATTGCAAAAAAACTGACCAATGCACTTGTCAACTTCCTAGTTTTACTTTCCCTCATCTTTACTTATCCCCTTTTTGTTTTTTGATCTTTGATCTTTTACCACCCATACAGATAACACAACGGCTAGTGCCCACAATATAGCAAAATGCCAGGAGTGACCACCATCCGCAAAAAAACATCGCTAGTTTCTTAATCTACTTCCTCTCATTTTCCCCTTACTCCTTTGTTTTTGATTCCTTTTGCTAGTTTGACTGCCACGAAGACCACCACGCTATCTTCACACATCAGCAATGGCCACCGCCAGTCAACCGACAGTAGCCTTCGGAACAAAGCACAAAACAGCGGTCGTCTGACTTCGTTGATCTGGAAATTCACATGTGACGCCCACAACTAAGTCATGCAACGGCGTCGGCGCAAAACTGAACAAAAACAGGTTGGTCCGGGCACCCAGGAGCTGCCTCATGGGCTTATCCGAACCGGATGCCGGAAACCGCTTCCGCGTGCTCGCTGCAAAACACCACCAAGCCTTTGGCTAGCCAGCGTCGGCATGCTGCTGGCCCCCCAACCAGTAAGACATGGCGGATCTCTTCTTTGATGACCCATCCATCTTGCGTCACAGAGCCACCCACCGGCAAAACCAAGCCTGCATCGGGGTTTCCTTTTGCTTCAGCGCCCAAGGCGAAGAAACGCCAGGAGTTTTTGGGCACCGGTACACGAAAAACCAGATTCCCATTCTCGTCGCTTGCGTGATCGGTGACCCTATCCACGAAGCAACCATCAACATGCTCTTCTTGGGATCCTAATGGCCCAACGAAAACAGCAACAACCTGTTCATCGGGCGGCGGCAAGGCATCGATCTTGCCAAAAAATACGCTTAAGCCTAACAAAACCAACAACGCAACTGCTAATTTCTTTGTTTTATTGCTTTTCATTTTATCTTACTCCTTTTAGTTTGAGTTTTTTATTCCTGCGCGGATCCTTTTTCTTTTCTCGCGCCCCGTCGTTGATCACAGCCTCAGTTTTTGGTTTAGCAATACACAACTTCCATCCTGTTTTTTTTACAAGCTACAAGCACAAAACCGGCAGCCAGCAATGACCAATGAATCAATGGCGGTGGGGCCATCTGCTTCCAACCCAAAAACTTGCTGCAAAGCCACCGCCAGTCAAGCGTGCGTAGCCGTCGGAACAAAGCGCAAAACAGCGGTCGTCTGACTTCCTTGATCTGGAAGTTCACATGTGACGCTCACAACCAAGTCATGCAACGGCGTCGGCTCATACGCAACAGACAAAACAGGAACACCATGTGAAGCAACATCCGGGGACTGACCGCACATCAACACACTGTGTTCCCCCACGGTTATCTTCCAGCAACTCGCCGAATGCTCAATACAGCTGCAATCGGGAGTAAAAACACGCACATAAGCGCTCAAACCAGCGTCGGTGCAAACACCTAAAATGACACGCTGTTCCTCTCCAGGCCGTACAGGGATACGAAAGCTTCCGTCGGGCCCTGTTGTGTGTAGCACTGGATGCCAGTAGTGCAGGCCACTAACATCGTCAGATTCGATAATATGACAAACTACGATAGGCGTTGGGACAGCGTAGCAGCGGCCTACGGCCGCGAACATTCCCAGCACGGTCAAAAACACAATTGCCAACTTCCTAGTTTCCATTCCCCTCATTTCCCTTTACACCCTACTCCTTTGTTTTTGATTCCTTTTGCTAGTTTGTCTGCCACGAAGACCACCACACTATCTTCCGTCTTCAGCGCCGACCGGCGGCTCCGCCAGAAGGGGCGGTACAAATCGGGATAAATGCGCCGTAATGATGTACTTGCGCGGACTTGCTGGTTGCCCGGCTGACAAGGTCACCAAAACCATTGATTCCTCTTGAGCTGTCGAAAAACCGGGAGTGAGCCGAACATAAGCAAGGGAACCTCTTTGGACCCGGCGGCCACTCCGCAACGTAAAACATTTAAAGTCATCGGCCTGACCGTACTCTATCTTGGCCTGGAAGGGGTACTCGCTGTTACGCCACGTTCGGACGTTGTGGAGCAAATCGCCAGGCAACTCCTGATCGCGCGGCGTTGCTCTGAAGCACTCGCCAACAACGAATCGCAAGGAACCGTCCGCATCGACACGAGCATTCAAGTCGTAGTTACCAAGTGAACCATCGAATGTCCGAGGCCGTGATAGGTATATGCCGCCGGGATTCAGCGGGGTAGACTGCAGAAAATAATACACCAAGTAGTATCTGGCGTTTGCTGCGCTCAAAAATGCTATGATTGCCAGCCATCCTCCCAAAACCAGCACTAGTTTTTTTAATCTATTTACGCTCATTTCCCCTTACCCTCTTATCTCCTTTTTTTTGATTTCTTTTGTGTGGCTTGGCACGCAGTAAGAACGCCTCGCTATCTTCCGCCTGCAGCGCCGATCGCTGGCTGCTGGGGGGCAGCCCATTTCTGGAAATGAATCCTAACTTCGTAAGTTTTTTCCCCTGGTGTCTGGCCGGCGACAACACTCACAACAGCGGTTTCGTGCTTTTTTCCGTGCCCGTAAGCTACATGGTAATGGATAGACGCAACCGGACCAGTCCGGATGTGGGATCGCGTGCTAGGTTTAAAGTTTCCCTCGGCATCAATCAAACCGTAAACCAACTGCCATCTCTGAAAACACAAACGACCAGGCCTCGAAGTGAAGCGATGCAACCACCCACCTTGCTCCCATGCGTCGCCGGGGAAAAGGTACCGCTGTTGGAAAAACACCCGGCAACAATCGTTCTCGTTTGTGGTAAGTAGCACATCGTGCCCCCAGGGATCGTGTTGGATCTGGCAAGGCGCTGTTTTGCAGCTATCCGTCTCGGGCAAAAGGCCCTGTTGATTTGGCAAACCAGCAAAACACACCAAGTAGTATCTGGCGTTTGCTGTGCCCAAAAATGCTATAATTGCCAGCCATCCAGCCAAAAACAGCACTAGTTTTCTTAATCTACTTCCTCTCATTTTCCCCTTACTCCTTACACCACACCCTTTGGTTTCTTTTGTTTGTTTTGGCATGCAGGAAGAACGCATCGCTACCTTCCGGCTTCAGCTCCGACCGTAGGTTACAGGGGGCCCGGCCATTTCAGCAGCCGCACACTAACTGTGTGCAGCCGCGGTGCTGGTACACGTCCGGATGTCCCCTCTGGGCTTCCTGATGGTAACTGCACCAACGCGAAAGATTCGTGGGCGCCGGCAAAATAGTGTGCGCGTAATTGGAGCAGGACAAATGGACCACGACGGACCCCCACGCCCGGCAAAATGCGGAAGCTATCGTTTACGTCGCGATCAGCGTAAAAAATGCTGGATGTCATACTGCATCGCTGAGCCGGCGTGCAGGTGACGTCGCTCAAGGGACCCACGCGCTGCGGCGCTGCCCCAAGCGAAGGGCAAAAGTGCTCGCCAAAAACGCATTGGCAACAATCGTTCCTATCGGTGTGAAGCGTCAATTCGTAATGACGGGGACCTCGAGAGAGCCGATAAGCTGTCGTTAGACAGACGCCCTCTGGTACCTGGGGGTTAGCACGCAGAAAATAATACACCGGGTAGAATTCGGCGTTTGCTACGCCCAAAAATACTATGATTGCCAGCCATCCAGCCAAAAACATCGCTAGTTTTCTTAATCTATTTCCTCTCATTTTTCCCTTATCCTCTTACATCCTTTATTTTTGATTTCTTTTGGATGGCTTGTCAGGCACAAAGAACGCCTCACTATCGCCTTCAGCGTCGGCCGCTGGGCTCTGTTGCCGGCTCCGGAGGGGCTAAATGCAGCGTAATGCTGTACTTTCGCTCTGTTGCGCCAAGCCCGGCGTCGAAGTAAAGATAACATATTGATTCTCCCTGCTCGGCGAAGCAGGCCGTGGCGACACTAAAATAACCAAATCGGCCTCTCTGGACAGGACGCGGGTCTAGCAGGAAGCTGTCATCAGCATCGACAAAGCCATAAGCTATCTTACCTGTCTGAGAATTGTTTGGCGCCGGGTTCCAACAACCGGAACGCAGCTCATCCCCTAGCTGCGGCTTCTCGCCGCCCCAGCCGCACCACATCTCGCGAAAAACGATGCGGCAAACGCCTTCCTCGTTGGTACGCAACCACAACTCGTAGTTACTTGGCGGTCCTTGCAGCTCCCCCCGTGGTTTTAGCCTTACGCTTCCTGCAGCTCTAGGATTAGGCTCCGTAGAAAAACACTCCAGGTAGTATCTGGCGTTTGCTGTGCCCAAAAATGCTATGATTGCCAACCATCCTCCCAAAAACATCGCTAGTTTTCTTAATCTACTTCCTCTCATTTTCCCTTACCCTCTTATCTCTTTTTATTTTTTTATTCCTGCGTCAACAGCACGCCGTCCTGGCGCGGCCGGGCAACTTCCAATTCGTTATCCTTGTCTTTCGGCATGTGGACAAAAAAAACACACGGCAGAAGATTCATCCAGCACGGCTACGTGAAACCGACGGCTGACTGATCAGGCTACAGCGTAGGTTCCCATCTTTATTGGCGTTCAAATCGAATAAAGTAGAGTTGCTGTTGGTTTTGATTCGCCCCGCGAATCTCCACGCGGAGTTCCGCGGCAGCAACAGTGTGTCTTGTCACGCGTAGGCCAACAACGTTCCCCGGGAACGGCAGAGGTGGCTGTTGGTCCAAACAGACGCTTCGTGTTATGGTTTCCGCTTCCCAACCAGGTGTTGCCCCGTAGCGGATACCAGTTCCTGCTCGGAGCAATGCCACCCGGCCACGCCCCAAGTCCGTTACTAGCTGTAAGCCAGGGAAGATTTCAACGTCGACCTCCCCAGCAACAGCCACCGTGCAAAACTGTTGGCCATTTTTGTTTTGCACGGCCACCAGGGGATGCGGGTGAACGACACAATGCTCGCCATCGTCGCTTTTCACTGTGTAAGCCACAAAAGTCACATCACCAGGTGGTGGCACGGCCTTGCCGTTGCTCCCAAAAGCTACCATGCCCAGTAATGCCAAAAAAAGAACTGCTACTTTTCTTACTTTTTTACTTTCCAAAACTTTACTATCTCCTTTTATTTTAATTCCTTTCGCCACGCTGCTGCACGGTCCACAAACCAGTAACCCTCTAACGGCTATAACAGCTGTGCTAAAGGCACCTTCCACGCAAATAAATCGGCCAATAGATTGCCCTACAGCAAGAAGTTGACTGCTTGATCGGGCTGCGGCCCTGGTTCGTCACCGCCATCGCGGACAAAATGGAGAATACATTGTGGGCTTGTAGGGTTGCTGCCCACACAAACCACCACACGGAAGGCCAGATCGGCCTCGCGTTGCCAAAACAAGGGAGCCATCGTGGAAACAGAGATAACGGTAGCGCGCCCCGGCGCCGGCACACGTATCGCTTTATCCAAGGCACAAACGAATGAGTCGGCCTGCACAAACCACCCAGCCGTGGGCGTATAGGCGAAAGCCTCGGTATTGTTGATCACCTTTGCAGTACAAGCTCCCGCGCTCTTTTGTTTGCAAAAAGCAACCACGAGGCGTGCCACGGAATTGGGGCCGACAGGTATTATGAAAACCGGCCGGCCGTCTTCTTCTTTGACCTTTAGGCTTGCCGGATAAACTAGGGGACGTCCGTCGGCTTCGCCGGTGACGCGGAAAACCGAAAAAAAGGTATCATCAGGAGGGGGAACGGCATTGCCATTGGTCCAAAAAGCTACCATCCACAGTAATGCCAAAAAAAGAACTGCTACTTTTCTTACTTTTTTGCTTTCCAAAACTTTACTATCTCCCCTTTTATTTTAATTCCTCTCGCCAAGCTGCTGCCCGGCCCACAACCCAGCAACGCTCTCACTAGCTATAACAGCTGTGGTAAAGGCGCCTTCCACCCGGTGGCGGGAAGTTCGTTTGCCGGCCACAACCACCAAGCTCTAGGCCTCTTTTGTTTTTGTGTTTAATGCTTGCCGGCTTTTCCGTTTCGTTGACCTTTCGTCTTCCAGCATGACACCCAGGCCAGGCAAGCCGCGCAACGGTTAACTTTCGGCGCAACTCAAGCAAGTTTTTTGTTGCTTTTCAAGCGTTTGTCGTTGGGACACAAAAAAGCGTTACATTGTCCGAAAAGCTCTCACCGTGCCACATACCGCGTACGGTAACTACAAAAACCACCGGCGTCATGGCAACAAGCGAGCAGTTAACGGTAACAAGCGATACCGCCCTTCTCTCACCGCCGAGGGCGCGCGGCCGCAAAAAGCCGTTATGTTGCTTTACAGTCAGACCTCCTTGCGTCTGTGAGACCTCCTTCGGTACCGTCGCCGGCAACAAAAAACTAGGCTTGCCTGGCAACAAACTCAGGGAGTTTTCAAGCAGAAAGGTCGCTGCTGTCCCCCGCTTAATGCTTACCCTCACCGACAAACCAGGCCCTGTCCCTGGTGTTGCTATCTCCTTTTCATTAACAGAATAGGACCCATCCTCGTGTGCGATGCAACCCAAACAAACCACCGGGCCGTCCGCCCCACAAGGCGGAACAACGCAAAAAAACGCCGTGATTGCAAAAAAACTTACCAGTGCCGTTTTAAGTTTCCTCATTTTGGTTCTTTTCATTACTTTACTATCCCCTTTTGTTTGGTTTCATTCATGCAAAGATCCGCTTTTTCTCTTCTCTCGCCCCCCCTTTCCACAAACCAAGCACATAAACATGTTGTCGCCACAGCAAACAGCAGCAAAAAAAAGCCACCAAGGGCCCACAATTGGCTGACTGTAACCAGGCTTGCTCCGCGCCATCACCCCCCCCCCAACGATATCCCCAAAAAAACTAACTGCTAACAAACGTTGCCAAAATGGTTACGTCAGCATCCACGCCATACAGCAACACATTAAGTCAACGCAAAACATGACATGCACCTGTGTTTCTTAGCCTAATCGTGATGATGGCCATGATGATGGTGAAGATGCGGAACAAAACCTTGCATCTCAAATTCGCAATTGTCTTCTTGACAATGTTCGCACTCGAATTCGATTTCAACCGTTACATGCCCAATATGATTGTTCTCCATGACCTTTTTGACATATTTCTTAACCTCAGAGAATTCCAGATCCTCCAAGCCATCTCTCACCACCACATGAAGTGTTGAATATGGGTTTACACCATCTGCAAGCCATATGTGTATGTGGTGAATACTCACAATATTTTCGTGCTCTAAAATCGCACCCTGCAAAGCCTGCATATTCACATTTCGCGGCGCCATCTCCAACAACACTTCAAAGATAACTTTAAAGTTTCTGAAAACATTAACAATTACAAACGCAACAATCCCCAAAGACAAAAGTGGATCCAAAATCATCACATTAAAGATTTTTATCAAAACCCCCACAACAAGAACTCCCGCCCAATTCAACACGTCCAACATCAAATGTAGGTTCACCACACGCTCCCCAATACCCCGCTTTTTGGCGGTTTTCAATACCGCGCTTCCCTTAAATAACAAGCCTAACAAAGCAAGCCCAACCATACCATCATGGTCAACGGCAACAGGAGCCAGCAACCGCGGGATGGCATGCTGCAAAATCACAGCAGAAGACGCCAACAAAATCAATGAATTAACCAACGCACCAAGGAACGAGAAGCGCCCATAACCATAGGTATATCGCTCATTCGGGCGTTTTTCAGATACCTTCTCTGCAAACCAAGAAATTCCAATCGCCACCAGGTCGCCGGAATCGTGGATGACATCAGAAATAACAGCCATGCTGTGAGTAAGGACCCCACCGAGTATTTCAATTGCAAAAAAAATCAGGTTCAGCGCCAATGCAAAACCAATGTTCTTTGTGGATTTCTTGCTCACATCAAACTCCCCATTCACCATTTTTTTTGTTTAGCTCAGATACAATTCGCTTAAAATGTTCGCCACGTTCCACAAAATTCTTGTATCTGTCGAAGCTGGCGGACGCTGGCGAAAACAGCAGCACATCACCACTTTGTAAGCATTTTTTGCTGGCATATCCTACCGCACATTCAAGATCTTTTGCCTCAAAAATAACCGTACTATCAAAATACCGCGACCCTTCCGTTGCTTTTTTTATGATTGGGCCAGTTGCACCAGTAACAATAAGGCACTTCACTTGCTGAGCAATCACATCACCCAACTCCTGGTAATCTAAACCTTTGCTAGATCCTCCAACAATTAAAACAACCGGACACGTAAATGCCCTAATACAAGCCATTGTACGCCCCGGCGTGGTTGCCACCGAATCGTTAAAACAATCCGCATCATTTATTTTACCACAGAATTCAATTCTATGCTCAACGCCAGGAAAACTAGTTGCCACACTACAAATAGCCTCCGGAGTCACCCATTCTTTTGTGGCTGCCACGGCCGCCATAAGGTTCTGAAGATTATGCGCTCCTTTAAGCCTAAACTCCTGAGTTTTTAATACACTTTTCCCATCAACAAATAGCACACCATCCTCGCAACAGACAGCAGCGTCGCCGCCAAAAAAAGTCACCTGGCCGCGCGCAGCCCTCTCAAACTCCGGCGCATAGATACAATTGGCATTAAGAACAACTCTAGAAAAGCCATCCTGATGCAAAAATACATTCTTTTTCGCATTAATGTAGTTCTCCATGCTCCCATGCACATTCAAATGGTTCTCAGAAATATTTGTAACAACCGCAATATCCGGGCTTACGCACATAGATTCAAGTTGAAAGCTGGAAAGCTCAACCACAACAAAACTGCCCCGGTGAATTTCTTCAACCCGTGAAAGCAATGGCAGGCCAATGTTGCCGCCAATATACACTTCCTTGCCCATCTGCTGTAAAAGCTTATAAATTAGTGTTGTGGTGGTTGTTTTACCATCACTTCCAGTCACCCCAATAATCTTGCCACGGCAAAGTTTAAAAAACACTTCAAGTTCGCTGGTAACAATCTTCCCATTCCTTCTAATCTCTCGTATGATCTCTGAATCAAACGGCAAACCAGGTGTGCGAAAATAGATGTCGGCATCTAGCTTGCCAAGGTAATCGTTACCTGACCGACAAACAACCCCAAGAGCTTCAAACTCTCTTCTAAGTGACTCGTCAAGCTCCCTTTTGTCTAGCGCCTGCACCTGAGCCCCATTCCGAGCAAACATTTTTATCGCTGCTGTGTGGCTTACACCCACACCAATAAAAGCTATTTTGCTTTGCCCCAAAATGCTTATAAACTCACGGATTTCCACCTTATTATTCTCCATTTCGCTCGGATGTTTTTAGTTACGTCATCCCGTTAGCACTTCAATTCCCTGCGCCACCATCTTTTGTCGTTTGCCATGTTAATGCCATTAACACAATGCACAAAAAACCAAATTAACAACCCTGATCACATTTTATCCTATCCACAGTAGAAAGTCCAGCTGCTGGCCTGCACATCCGCTTTTTATGGTTTATAGGCCAGCAAACAAAAAGCATCACTCACAACAGATGGCCGCCCGCATGCCACAACAAACATCGTCAACATCCACGAGGTTACAGGAGAAGCCAAAACCAATGAATATCAGCTCAGAAGCAGGACAACACGCTAACTGTCAACTGTCCTTTTTTTAGCATTAACTTGGAGTTGTAACCAGATTGTAACTTTAGAGACGCATGTTACAATGTGATTACTATTCTACTGCCGAATTCGCGAAACTTGTTGGACTTACGCGACAATATATTTACAATGGGTTACAGAAAGATCTAGCAACCTACTGCAAGCTACAAGAATGTTAATGGCAAAAAAGTGGTATCAGCAGCGGCCTTCCAGCTGTTAGACAACCAGAAGGTCAATAAAAAAATGTAACCTCCCGCTAAATCAGATATTCCAACTTCTTAGCAACCAACTTGCAGAAAAAGATCGTCAGATAGCCAAAAAAGATGAGACAATCGGAAATTTCTCGGTAGCAATCAAGACGCAGCCAACTGCCTCAATGGATTTGCGTCAGCCACAAAAATCTGGTACCATAAGCGCCGTGGCAAAACGGATTCAAAGAATTTCTTGAACAAAAGGGGAGGATTGCCTTTGTTAGAGCACGCGTTAATTTTCCCAAAGCTGGGGTTGGCATTCAACATAAACCGCATTGCCTTTTCGGTTTGCGGTCTTGATATTTATTGGTATGGGGTATTAATGTCGGTGAGCTTCATTTTCTGCACCTTAATCATATTACTACGAGCAAAAACCTTCGGAATAGACGATGATTTTGCAGTATCATCTATAATCTTCGCAATACTCGTCGGGATTGTGGGCGCCAGGCTTTATTATGTGGTCTTCAACATCAAAGAAATTAATAAATTTTGGCATGTTTTCGACCTGCGACGTGGCGGGATGGCGATCTATGGTGGCCTTATCTTTGGCAGTGTGGTTTTGTGGGCGTTCGCAAAAGCAAAAAAACGACCAATCTTGCCAGTTTTTGACTTGTTTGCAAGTGCAGTTCCTCTTGGGCAAGCAATCGGACGGTGGGGAAATTTCCTTAACATGGAGGCATTTGGAACCAACACGCATCTGCCGTGGGGGATGACCAGCGCGCAAATCAAAAGCGCATTGGAAGAAATGAAAGCGGATGGCATGGCAGTTGACCCAAGCATACCGGTGCATCCATGCTTTTTGTATGAATCCATTTGGTGCCTGTTAGGTTTAATTTTGATTACTGTTTTCATCAAGCACAGAAGGTTTAACGGCGAGATCTTGTCTATTTATGTAATGTGGTACAGCTTTGGGCGGTTCTTTATAGAAGCTCTCAGAACAGACAGTGTAACTTTTGCGGGAGTGCGAGCTTCTCAGGTGCTTTCTGGGTTGCTATTCTTCAGCTGTTTGTTCTGCAGAAAAATGATGGCACAGCATTCATACGCTTCAATCAATACCTCCGAGTAGCACCATCAGCAAACAAAGACGACCCACCCACCAAGACTAATCACTTCTCCATCCATATGCAATTTTTTGCAGAACAATTCCTGCATGAGGTGGTATTTTTGAATCAACCTAACCTACCAAAAATTATAAACATTCTAAAGGATAAATATGTTACTGCAAACTGCGAATTGATCTACAACAAAGACTATGAATTGATGATCGCTGGCAGACTTTCTGCCCGTTGCAAAGATGAGCAGGTTAACATGGTCACCAGCAAGCTATTCAAATGCTACCCCACCTTGATCTCGTTCGCTAACGCCAACATCGCAGATGTGGAAGCGCTAATCCGCCCTTGTGGCCTTTTCAAAACCAAAGCCGCCGATATAGTTTCCGCATGCAAACAGATCCACAGTAAGTTCGGCGCCGCACTGCCCAGCACACTAGAGCAGCTCATACTGCTACCTGGCATTGGCAGGAAGACCGCAAATTTAATTATTGCAGAGGTTTTCAAGCTCCCAGCAGTGATCTGCGATGTACACTGCATCAGGATTACAAACCGACTCGGCCTTTGCAGTACAAAAGATCCATTTAAGGCTGAACAAACCCTTAAGAATATCCTACCAGCAGAAGAATCAGTTGGATTCTGTCACCGGCTGGTTCGTTTTGGCCGCGCTGTCTGTAAAGCGACCTCACCGAAATGCACAAGCTGCGAATTGTCTAATTTCTGTTGCATTCCCTCACACAACACCCAATAACTCACAGACCCACTCGGCAGTCTGGCAGGGGGTCAACCAGATAGACAACCCAGTGACAGTCTTTCTTTTCACAAATGCTTCCATTGATCTATGGGAAAGCGCTGCAAGAAGGTGGAGCCAACCCCAAGCAAGGCCCGATTGTCCGGTGTTCGGTACGTACACCAGCGTGATTTAACGCTCTAAGAAATCTTTTCCTACACGCCAGCCCCCCTTCTCCATGGGAAAACCTTGGCCAACAGTAAACACCAACAATGATTGACAGTGATTTCCATCTATGCTAACATTGCAAGCGCCAAGATCCACACCCTTAATTTAGAATTCGTTGGAGTTAATTTGACATATGACGTTTGCAAAAAGATCATTGATTTTTCTGCTTTTTTGTTGCCGAGTATTTGGCATTTGTTTCACTTGCTCTTTTGCAGAGACCAGAACACTTGTTGGCGATGAACCTGGGGTGAAGTTTGTTAATTTGGATCCAATTCCTACTGAAGACTCATCTTTTTGGGGTTCGCACCCATATGAGATAAAAGACCTCAACAAGCAATCTACTATTGTGGTCAACGCTAGTGGTGTGGAGGAGCTGCAGATTACGCTTGTTAATGGCTCTGGTATGTCTGCTTCCCGGGGATTAGACGCCGAAGGGAAACAGACTCTTCTCCTTGGAAACCTGGATCCGAAAGCACCGGCTTATAAGATTTATCTATGGCGAGAAAAAGGTCTCCTTCTTTGCCGGGACCCTGATACAGGCAAGGTGTGTGTATGCGTTTTTGATACTGACACCTCTTGGTTTCACTTTGCAGACCTTGATACGTTACCGTGGGTTAAATCCGGGGGATCACAGGAGTGGGATTTTAATGACACGGAACTTGGCAATACTTTGCTGAATTATCCTGTTAATGTTTGTATATCACGCAACAAGTTTGACTTTTGCTTCATCCCCCACTACACCATGCAACAACCGCAGAAAATAAACGCCCCACAGCCACATAGCAGCAATGGGTACGAGATGGTGCTAAGGTTTTCAATACCACAAGGCACTACTGTCATTAAGGTGATTCTAGCTGCGCTTCCAACCTTTTTCATGCAAACGGGGGAAGAAAAGCCATGGCGTACGAATTGGCTGGCTGTAAAGGAGGTTAGAGTTGAAGGCAATGAGCTTAACGTTGACAATTACAACGTAATTACTGCAGAAGATGATGCCATTAAGCAAATACAGCTAGCATCAAAAAAACCAGAAACAAGAAAAGCAAAGAAACCGAAAACAGAAAAACCCCCAAAGCAGACGCCCAATCCCAAAACAAACAAAAGTTCTGAGGGTGGCACGAAAGAGAAAAAAGGGAAAGGGAAAAAGAAAAAGGTCCCAAAGCTAGAGCTAGAGCCCGAATCAGAACCGCAACCCAAGAAAAAACGCAAGAGGAAACAAAAAATCGTGCCACTATCAACACCGGCAACAACAGAAGAAAATTTGGCGGACAAGCGAATTCAAGCGCACGAGGAGATAACCGCAGTTTCGTATCTGCCTAATTCTCGTGGAATCCCATCGAAACTTGCCAGTAGCAATGCTGGCAAATCTAGTGCTAACAGAACTAGCGTTTTGGGCGCAATGGGGGAGGCGGCCACCAATTCTTTGGCTTTGGAGGTTGAGCAAACAAAGGTGGAGCAAGCAGAAGAAATACATAAATCTCAACCGCAAGAAACCAAACAAGAAGAAGCACAACCGCCAGAAGAACCAAAAAAAGAGAAGAAGAGAAAATCACAAAAGCATCCAAATCAAACCACCAAGCAGCAGCAAGAAAGCAAAAAACATAAAAAACCAAATCAAGTTACAAAAGCAAACCAGGACAAAGTGGCCTTTTTAAAAACACGCTCACATCGCAAAAAAACACTTCCAACAAGCGATAAATGGCCCGGCCGTATTTATATCTCAGTCACTGCGGTAACGATCTTCTGGTGCACTGCTGGCACCCGCTTCCGGGGGCTTGCGGCTAAAATTTTCTCCAAAATCTTTCATCGCAAACATTAGCGGAGAGCTTTTCAAGGGCACAATTTTCAAGTGGTTAGCAGATTCTTTACCAAGAGCTAGTAAGGAAAGTTCGCCCGCGGCACCAAATCTGGCAGGCAACACTGCAGAGCTGGCGCGTCAAATCTGGCCGCACATAAGCCGAGCTGGCGCAAGCAATCAACAAAAGAACAGATT
>JAIRZL010000056.1 GCA_031267245.1 Oscillospiraceae bacterium | reverse complement strand
CTTCCGTTTTTGTGCTCACTTTGGGTATTTGTTCTCCGTGAGCGTTTATATTGTCGCCCTAAGTATATCACAATATATTCAATATGGCTAGTTAGTTTTGTATTTATATTGAAACTTGTGTGGTAACAATGCTTTGATCATGGGTTGCGGCCAGCGGCCACAGACACTTATTGACAATCACCAAAGGGAATTTGCTTGCCAGGCAGCAAGTTGATGCACCCAGATTGACGATGCTGAAAGTTTTCCACAGAGCACCAATTGGAAGAGGTTGTTTATCGGTATATGAATTGTGGTTTTGTTGCCGATTTTACTGATGTGTGCTATACTCAATCCAAAAAATGTTGCTTTTAAATAACGCGGCCACGGAGTGACATTCAGATTGGTGCTCCAGAGAATGCCCTCCTGCGAACCAAAAGGTTTCCTTGTGGCGGAGACCGTGATAAAGGAAGAGGCGCTGTGGAAAGATGCGGCCGCCGGGATCATTGGCCAGATTTGGTTCTCCGGGGAGGTTTTCGCCATGAGCAAGGGATTCCATTAGGGGACGTTTTGAGCATAAGCAACCACCAGCGATGATTGACAAATAATTAATTGCGAGTGCGTTGGAGTGACGTCGGGGCATTAATAAACTCTTTGGCAAGGAGGCGATGGATGATCGGGAAGCTTTTTGTTGTTGCCACTCCAATTGGAAACCTTGGAGACATAACCTTGCGAGCGCTTAGCACTTTAAAAAATGTTGATTTCCTGGTTGTTGAGGATAGCCGAGTGAGCATCAAATTGCTGAATCATTTTAAGATTAAAAAGCCGATGATCACCTGTTTTCGGCACAGCAACAGATCAACATATGATGTCATTTTGCGGCGGTTGCTAGGTGGTGAAGATGCGGCGATGGTTTCTGACGCGGGGGTGCCGTGCATTTCAGATCCTGGCGAGAATCTGGTTAGGATCTGCATCGAAAGTGGGATTGAATTGATTCCCATACCGGGAGTCAATGCGGCCTTGACTGGGCTTATTCTTGCAGGGTTAGAATGTTCGCGGTTTTGCTTTGAAGGTTTTTTGCCAACCAACAAAAAGAACCGCTTTGAAAGGTTGAATGGCCTTAAACACGAGCCAAGGACAATGATCTTTTACGAGGCACCGCACAAATTAAAGAACACCTTGGTTGATCTTATGCGCTGCTTAGGAGATAGGGCGATTTGCGTTGCGCGTGAGCTTACAAAGATTCATGAGCAGTTTTTGCGAGTTTCTCTTAAGGAAGCTGTTTGTTATTTCGAAGAGGTGCCGCCAAGGGGAGAGTTTGTTTTGGTTGTTGATGGGTGCCACAACGAAGATCAAGTTTCTGAAGAGGCGGAATTGAATTTTGTCTTGGATAAAGCAAAACGGCTCTTAAATAATGGCATGAGCGTGAAAGAGGTGGCTATTGCGTTGGCATCAGGTAAAGTGCGGAAAAATAGAATTTATGATATACTCTTACATGAACACAAGGGAAAGGAAGGGGAGTCTCTGTGACTGTATTTAGGCTGGGTGATCGCCACAAAAAAGATAAAATAAACTTTTTGAAACGTCACTGGGGAACAACGGAGATGGTTGTTTCTGTAAGGCGTTTTGACATGACAGCGCTTGATGGGTTTATCGTTTATGGTGCCAACGGTGAAGTTTCTGGGCTTGTCACCTTTATTGTCTACGATAATAAGGAGTGCGAGATAATTTCTCTTAACAGCGAATACGAACGCCAGGGAATTGGAACTGCATTGATTCAATCGGTTATTGAAGAGGCGCGTCGAGTTGGGTGCAGCAAGGTTAAATTGATTACCACAAACGATAACATTATTGCGTTGCTTTTTTATCAGCGCAAGGGTTTTGATATGGTGGAATTATGCTATGATATGATTAAGGAAAGCCGGAAAATTCGCCCACAGATCCCCGAGCATGGATATTGGGGAATCCCATTAAAGCATGAGATACGGTTTGAATATCTTTTGTAAAGTTAAAAAGCTGTGTGAGCTTTGTGATTACTTGGTGGGTGTTGGGGGAGAGCAATAATTGTGGCTGTTGCGGCTATTTAAGGCGATGTTGTTATGATAAACATTAGGAATTTAAAATTAGAAGAATTAAATGATATATTGATTAAGGCGGGCTATCAAAGATTCCGGGCAAAGCAGATTTTTAACTGGCTTAAGTTGGGAAGGGTGGCGGATTTTGATCTAATGACAAATCTGCCAGCAGACCTACGGAAATATCTGAAGCAGACCTTTGTTTTGAATTCGGTGAAATTGGAGAGATTGCTAAAATCTTCATGTGGTAGCGCCACCAAAATGCTTTGTCGCTTGTTGGACGGGAACCTTATAGAAGCTGTTATTATGAAGTATAAATATGGCTTTAGTGTTTGTGTTTCCACTCAGGTGGGTTGCAGGATGGGTTGCGCTTTCTGCGTTTCTGGGATGCATGGTTTTGTTCGCAATCTTGATGCGGCAGAAATTTTGGAGCAGGTACTTCTGGCCAGAGAATTCGCTGGGGAGCGGATTGGTCATGTTGTTTTGATGGGTGTTGGCGAGCCGCTTGACAATTTCGATAATGTGGTCAGATTTGTTGAGTTGATTTCTTCGACCGAAGGGTTGAATATCGGGCAACGGAATCTTTCGCTCTCAACATCTGGGGTCGTGGATAAAATTTATCAACTCATGGATTTAAAAATGCAGATTACCCTTTCAATCTCTCTTCATGCAACAAACGATTCCTTGCGCAACCGATTAATGCCGATAAACAGAAGATGGAATCTTTCTCAGCTGCTGGAGGCTTGCAAAGAATATTTTCGGGCTACTCGCCGGCGGATCTCTTTTGAATATATTATGCTTAACCAGGTTAATGATAGCATGGTTTTTGCAGAGGAATTGAAGAGATTGCTGTGTGGTTTCGCAGCGCATGTGAATTTGATTCCGGCTAATTGTGGTAGGGGTGATTTTAAGAGCTCAGATCCAAAGGTGATAAAAGCCTTTCAGAAGCGGTTAGAAGACCTTGGGCTAAATGTGACAGTTCGCAGAAAATTAGGTGATGATGTTAATGCGGCATGTGGGCAGATGCGGAGTTCGTGCGTTAAATAAATAGCGAGCGTGTGTTTTGTGATTTATCTTTATTCCAATGTGTGTTGGGAACAGGTTCGGAGATGTTCATTGAAAGGGTAAGTTATGTTCACTTTATATGGGAAAACGGATATCGGCAAAAAGCGCCCTGTTAACCAGGATGCTTTTGCGTTTGGGGAGCAGGCCGATAAGTTATGGGTTGTTGTTTGTGATGGCCTTGGAGGCGAAAAGGCTGGGGAAGTGGCAAGTGAAATTGCAGTTGCTGCTGTTAAAGATTTTATGGTCACAAACCTTGCGGCACACAACAATCAATCTGCACTTAAAGACATGACGATTGCAGCGGTTCAGGCGGCAAATGCTGCCATTTTGCAGGCAATTGCAGAGAACGAAGAGCTTGCCGGAATGAGCACCACAATCGTGTGTGCAATCCTGTTTGATGGCATGTTGCATGTTTCTAACATTGGGGATAGCAGAGCTTTTTGGTTTTCTGTGAACGGGGTTAAGCAGTTAACAAGAGACCATTCTATTGTGCAGGTACTGATTGATAGCGGTAAACTCTCGAAGCAAGAAGCAAGGCGGCACCCAAGCAGGAATTGCTTGGTTAGGGTTCTTGGGCTAGAGCCAGAAGTTGAGCCCAGTTATGTTTGCCAAGAAGTTGCAGACGGAGAGAAGATTTTAATCTGCACAGATGGGTTATACTGGGGCATTAAAAAGAAAGAAATGGCAGCAATTTTAGAGGCTTTTGATGTGCACGGTTCTGTGAATGAACTGGTGGACATGGCGCTTGCTCGTGGCGGTTCAGACAATATTACGGCGGTTCTTATTGGATGAAGATAGAATGTATTAATATCTGCTTTGTTGTTTGTGTGAGGCAATGCCACAAATATTCACTTTGCAGCTCAGGGGTAGGGGTAGAGGAGTAAAGCTTACTTATGGACAAATACATAGGAGAAGAACTTAACAACAGGTATTTGGTTGGGGAACTGGTTGGTGTTGGTGGGATGTCTAATGTTTACAAGGCCAACGACAAAATCACCTGCAGGACGGTTGCCGTGAAGATTCTACGGGACGAGTATTTAAACAATCCCGAATTCCTTAAAAGATTTAAAAATGAGTCCAAAGCAATTGCTGCTCTTTCTAGCCCCAATATTGTTAATGTTTTTGATGTTAGCTTTAACGAAATAAGCCAATGGATAGTAATGGAATATGTTGATGGAATCACCCTGAAAGAATATATAAAGAAAAAAAAAGTATTAACCTGGCAGGAGGCAATTTTTTTTGTTATGCAGGTTTTGCGTGCCCTGCAACACGCGCACGACAAGGGTATTGTGCACCGAGATATCAAGCCGCAAAATATAATGTTGCTTAAAAGCGGTACTGTTAAGGTGATGGATTTTGGAATTGCAAGGTTTGCCAGAAATGACACCTGCACCATCACAGAGCAGGCTATTGGCTCTGTGCATTATGTTAGCCCAGAGCAAGCGCGTGGTGGCCATATTGATGAAAAAACCGATATTTATTCTGTTGGTGTGATCCTTTTTGAAATGGTTACCGGTTCCTTGCCGTTTGAGGCAGACAGCCCGGTCTCTGTTGCATTAAAACAGATTCAGTCGCAGCCGACGCAACCGCGTCGGCTTGTGAAAACTTTGCCAATTGGCCTGGAGCAGATTATCATGAAAGCACTTCAGAAGGACCTGGATTATAGGTATCAATCTGCGGCAGAGATGCTGAATGCGTTGATTTTGTTTAAGCAGAATCCAGCAAAAACCTTTAATTATAGTATGGAAAACACAAAAACAGATAGAAAGCGTTTGTCTAATGGGCGGAACAAAAAGCAATCTGGGGGTAATGCGGAAGAAAATGCCAGGGAGGAGGCATCTTGGATTAGATTGTTGGTGACAGTATCTGTAATTTGTTGTTTTGCAACAGTTGCAATTGTTGCTGCGGTTTTGTTTTTTAGTGGTCTTTTCTCTTCTTCGCAGGATATTGCCGTTCCAAATTTGTTGGACAAAGAATATGAGATTGTTAAGAACGCCAAAGAATATTCTAAGTTTATCATTCAGCAGGAAACAACGGAGTATAGTGACAAATATGAAGTTGGCAAGATATGTGAGCAGCGCCCAAAGGCAGGGAGGTTGGTTAAGAATGGTGCCATCATTTCTGTGCGGGTGAGTCGCGGCCAGAAGATCGTAAAGATGCCGAATATTGTGGGGCAGGAGTACCGTAGTGCTATTGTTGAGCTTAAAAGTTGGGGCCTTGAGATTAAAGAAATTAGGGTTTTTAGCGGTGATGTTGAGAAGGATTTTGTTGTGCAAACGCAACCGCCGGCAGCAAGCGACCTTTTGGTTGGCTCTTCGGTAACAGTGTATGTTAGTGATGGTGTCGCCGAGAAAACCGTTAAAGTGCCAGATCTAAACATGTTGACCTTGGAAGGGGCGCAGAAGGTTTTGCAAGAGAGGAAACTGCAGCTCGGCAGCGTTTCTCCGGTTAACAGCAGCGAGCCGAAAGATATTGTTTTAGTACAAAACCCAGCAAAAGATTTTGAAGTTGAGATTGATTCTGCTGTTGATGTGCAGGTGAGTTCTGGTGTTTCTGATGCACAAACCCGGCTGTTTAATTTCCCGGTGGCCAACCTCAGTGGCGAAGTTACCTTGGCTGCTTGGGTTGATGATGAGATGTGCCAAGAAGAGCTTCTTGATGTTACCGATCTTTCGTATTGGAAGGTCCAACTTACGGCAAAGGGCTCGCACAAAGTTAAGTTTACGGTTAATGGTGCCAACTTTTTAGTTTATACGGTTGACTTTGATGCTGGAACGGTAGATGTGGACCAAGACAACCGGAACGCCTTTGGTTCGCTGGTAACATAAGCCATTCCGATATTTGGTGCTCCTGGTGCAGGTTTGCTGCTTTTGAATGGTCAGCAAAGACGTGGCTTCATGATAACAATCATTGTGCCTCATAACAATGCCTGGCTGCAAACACACGCCGGCAATTTTGGCGGCTGGCGCTCCGAGAGGAGCTTCTGCTGTGGCAAGCGCTGAGAATTGCTGCCTGCTGTATAGCGATTGTGTTAACTGATTAGACCCAATTGTTCCATAGTGTTTGACCATGCCCGCAGTGGGTAGGATTTGCCAAGTCGGCGATTGAGTGCTCGTGAGAATGCTTGCCTTCAGCTGGGCAAGCTTACTGCGAAGAGGTTAGCTTCGGTTATGAAAAAATGCGCCAAAAGAGCCCAACCATGGGAAGAGGAATTCGTAATTTTCTCCACTGGTTGGGCTAAATCTTTCAAATAAATCTTCCTTGGATTCAGAAAAGCAAAATTAACAAGCGAGCCACCATCGGCGATTGAAAGTTGTGGCAGCTGACTGCGGCGGCCAGATTTGGCGCTCCAGAAAAAGCTCTTCCAATGCTGGAATTGTGACGGCGTCCTTCTGCGTAACTGCTCCTTGTGCCGCCAGACATGCCGGGCAAGCGAATTGGCTTCGCAACGGCTCAGTCATCTGGGTAGCCCGAGCGGATCAGTGTGAGCCTTTTACGTACGGGATGCCATTTGCTTTTGGCGTTGCCAACTCACCAACAAACAAAATCAAAATAACAATCGTCAGCAGGTAAGGGAACATCTCCATTATTGGAACCGGGAGCCAAGCGTTGTTGCTGCCGCCCCACAGCGTTGTGCATTCCATTGCAAAGCCTAGCAAGAGGCAAGAAAGCATGGTCCCGTGTGGTTTCCAGTTGCCAAATATCATGGCTGCTAACGCAATGAACCCGTGTCCACAGACAGTAACAGGCGAAAAAGAGCTGGTTACAGAGAGCGACATAAATGCACCACCAAAACCAGCTAAAACTCCCGATGCCAGAACGCAGCAATAGCGAACGGTTGTGACACTGACTCCCATTGTGTCAACAGCTGCTGGATATTCCCCAGTGGCACGGATCCTTAAGCCCCACTTGGTTTTGTAAAGAACAAACCACAGTAAAAAAACGCAGAAAAAGGCAAATAACGTTGCGCTACTGATTCCATTCAACGCTTCAAAAACCGTACCGTGAAAACGATTTGCTAGTGCTTGAGGGAAGATAGATGGCAGTTTGGTTGCCGGGGGCGAGAAGGCAGAGCCATCAAATAGTTTTTTCGTTAAGAGTACACTGATACCAGGGCCCAAGAAATTGATTGCTGTTCCAGATATTGTTTGGTCTGCCCTTAAGCTGATACTTGTGATTGCGTGTAGCAAGATGAGCACCCCACCGCAGACGCCTGCGAGCGCAAACCCAAGGATTGAACTGCCGCTGAAAAAAGAGACAGTGGCGGCAACAAACGCACCAAAGGTCATAACACCTTCAATTCCAATATTCATAACCCCAGAAAGCTCGGAGACAACCCCGCCAAGGGCAGCAAACAACAGTGGTGTTGCATACATTAACGTGCCCATCAATGCAAGAATCATATTATTCATCATGATTGATTGTATCCTTTTTTGTTTTTTGTATTTTGCTTGCGATAAGTTTATATGCAAACGGGATGGCTATAAAGAAAATTATTAGCCCAGTGATTATCTTTATGATCTCGCGTGGTGTGCCAACCTCAATCTGCATCAGAGCACTTCCGCATTTGATTGCGCTGAAAAACAACCCAGAGGCGATGCAACCGATGGGAGAGCAATTTGCAACCAGCGCTATATATATACCTTCAAGGCCATAACCTTCAAAAGCTGCCAGATTTGTCATTCGAAAAGGCCCGAATCCTGTGAGTTGAATAACACCGGCCAGCCCGGAGATGGCGCCTGAGATAAACATTGATAAAATGACATTGCGTTTGATATTCATGCCGGCAAATCGCGAGGCTTCTTGATTGATTCCCATTGCTCGCAACTCAAACCCTTTGGTGGTGCTGTTGAGTAGGTGATGAATTGCGAATGCGGCACCAATTGCCAAAAAGATTCCAAAATTCAGATCTGTCTTTAATATGTCTGCAAGAAAAGCATTCTTTGCAGCTAGCGTCTGACCTTTTGGGGTGGCAATAAATCCATGTAGGATCGCGGATCTTGCCGTTTCTTTGATTTCTTGCGAAGCGTCGATGTTTTTTACAAGCAACCACGGAAAAGAAAAGACATATCTGTGTAAATGAAGAGCAATCCAGTTTAGCATGATTGCCGTTACCACTTCGTTGATTCCAAACTTTACTTTTAAAAAACCGACGATGGCGCCCCAAATTCCAGCAAAAATCATACCCGCCAACATGATAACAATAAAATGGACACCAAATGGTAGCGATAGTTTTGTCCCCAACAGAGTTGCCACAATAACGCCAATTGTATATTGACCTTCAGAGCCAATATTAAACAACCCGCATTTAAATGCGAATGCAACAGAAAGGCCGGTTAACGCAAGTGGCGCGCTTTTGCTTATCACTTGTATGAGGTATTTGGGTCTAGAGAAAACCCCTTCGAGCATTGCCGCATATGAACGTATTGGGTCGTAGCCGGTTAAAATTAAAAACAATGCGCCAACAAAAAAACCACTAAACAGAGCGAAAACGGTTGGCATGAATCTTTTTGCGAACTCTAATCTGCGCATGCAAAGTTACCTCCACCGGTCATGAGCATACCGATTTCTTCTTCGTTGGTCTCTTTTGTGTTAAGGATTTTTGCGATCTTGCCGTTATATATAACTGCTGTTTTGTCTGCTACACCCATAATCTCGTTTAGTTCGAGAGAGATAAGCAGAACCGCTTTCCCGCTATCTCTTTGCCTGATCAATTCTTTGTGTACATATTCAATGGCACCAACATCCAAACCTCTTGTTGGTTGTACTGCGATCAAGAGGTCTGGATTACTGCTCATTTCTCTTGCGATTACCACCTTTTGTTGGTTGCCGCCAGAAAGTTTTTTAACAGGTAATTGTGCGCAGTTTGGTGGACGGATGTCAAGCTTTTCGATAAGGCTGTTTGCAAAACGGCTTATTTTATTCTTTTGTAATTTACCTTTGTTTGAAAATGCTGGATTTTTGTATCTTTTTAGTAACATATTCTCTTCAACCGAGAATTTCATAACGAGCCCGGATCTTTGCCGATCCTCTGGGATTATTGCTATTCCGGATTCGATTACATTTAATATGGTTGTGTTTTGGAGTTCTTTGCCGTGCATCTTAACGCTTCCAGATTTGCTTTTCCGCAGGCAAGTTATTGCCTCCACCAATTCTTGTTGGCCGTTGCCATCAACACCGGCGATGCCAAAAATCTCGCCGCCGCGCACCTCAAAGGAAGCGCCGTCTACTTTTCTGATGCCGCGGTCATCATCCACAACCAAATCTCTAACTTCAAAGATCGTATCCTTTGGGTTGATTGGTTTTTTTTCGCTGGTTAAGGCGATATCTCTTCCAACCATCATAGAAGCGAGCTGCTGTTCGCTGTAGGCATCAACTTGAACGGTTAGAATGTTTTCGCCACGTCTGATTATTGTGCAATAATCGCATACTTGTTTGATCTCGTTTAGCTTGTGGGTAATAACAATTATTGTCTTGCCGGCATCTGCTAAACTGCGCAGGATTTTCATCAACTCATCAACTTCTTGTAAAGTTAAAACGGCGGTTGGTTCATCAAGGATCAAAATCTCCGCGCCACGGTAAAGCGCTTTTAAGATCTCAACCCGTTGCTGCATACCAACCGACATATCTTCAATTTTTTTTCTGGTATCTATTGCCAAGCCATAATCACAGGATAGTTTTAAAATTTCGCGATTTGCCCGCTTGAAATCCACAACCCCAAGCCATTTCGTCAATTCGCTGCCAAGCATAATGTTTTGCGCCACCGTGAAGGTTGGCACCAGCATGAAATGCTGGTGAACCATCCCTATCCGGTGTTCTATCGCCACCTTTGGGTTTTTTATTGCAACAGGTTCGCCATTAATAAAAATGCTGCCCGTATCCTGCTTGTGGAGGCCATATAGGATATTCATCAGCGTGGATTTCCCTGCGCCATTTTCCCCAAGAAGTGCATGAATAGTTCCCTGCATCACGTTAAAATCCACATTCTTAAGCGCAAGATGATTCCCAAAGCTTTTTTGGATGCCAACCATACTGACTGCAATTATCTTTTCTTCTGGTGCTGTTAAAATCTGTTCCTCTTTTTCAATCACTATTTCCAAAGTCGGATCACCGTCATTTCTTGCTGGATTTGCCTTCTGCTTCCATTGCTATGGTGTCGGTTTTGACGTTGACTGCTGATAGTTTGCGTGATTCGTGGACGAGTTTTAATGATTTGCCTTATTTCAGATTAATTATAACCGATATCTTTAAAAAAATCCACAGATATTCACAGTAATTTGTTTTTTGATTTTTTCGCATGTGTTGCGGCAAAAAAACAGGCAGCTCTTCATCTTCTTGCAACACCATTTACCATTAGAAGAGGT
The DNA here is from genome assembly GCA_031267245.1 of Oscillospiraceae bacterium. Taxonomy (GTDB): domain Bacteria; phylum Bacillota; class Clostridia; order Oscillospirales; family Ruminococcaceae; genus BNZN01. The sequence goes on along the minus strand of JAIRZL010000056.1, from coordinate 3,798 downwards.
TTCTCATCTCGTGACCGGATTTTTAAGAAGCATCAAGTTGGTTCTGCATGGATGCCTACCCCGGCTAGCGTAAATTAAATTCCATCGAGTGTAATGCATGATGGGGTGGGCCGTAGCATCCACGTGGTCCTAAGCGCTGTACACTGCAATAAGTAAGCAGCGCTGCCGGTGTGATCGATTTGCTCCATCAAACGAGGCGGTCGGACACCACCATACGAAGAGCCGTCGGCTGCCAGGAACGCAACATAACCGTCGCTAATGCTGGTAATTTGGCCGCCAGCTAGTTGTATGTTGCGAACCATGCGTTCTCGGAACATAGTCTGCCAGTTGTACCAAACGACGAGCGCCGCCAAAAGATCTTTTTCTGCTTCGGCAAGATCCTGAGGTTGCCAGGTCCCAGCAGCCCATTGAAGAAGCACCAGCAAACCACGAGCATCCAGGTGATAGCATGCGAGCGTCGTTGCGATGTTGCCGTCAATGGTGGTTTCTGCGTCTTCTGGAGGTGCCGTCCGAGCGGTGGGAGCCATTAGGTCTACTATCAGATGAGCGGCCGAATCCCAGCGTTGCACTGGCAACTGCCAGGTATTGCTGGCGTTTCCCGATCTCGCAGTGCCGTTGGTGTCTGTCCACGCCATCGAGCACTGCGAGGTGTCGACTGACACGTTGGTGGCTCCCAAAAAACGAAATATTTTTGGTAAATTCTGCCAAAACCCACACTGCCATTCGTACACAGCACATGTGGCGGCTTGCGCATCTTCCAGGGTTTCCTCATGGGTTTGAGGATCCCAAAGTCCTTCAGACATATCGATTGCCTTCTGGAAGCCACGACCATATTTTAAACCCGGTGGCACGAGGATGGTGGGGCGGGGGGGGGGCCCCCCCCGGCGGGCCCCCCCGATCTTAGATTGGGATGCCGACCTTTCCGGGTTGCCTATCCTTTGTGATTTAACGGCGCCTGGCGCTTGGGTGCCACCGCCAGAAGGGGCGGAAGCCGGGCTGAGAGCGGCTTTACGCACATTCAGCGCTTTGGTGCAATCGTTTGGCGCTCACTTAGAGCAAAATCTGCAACGTTGCCAAACAGTCGGAACTTCTTGGCTAAGAGAAAGCGACGATAAAATTACTCTTATTACAGACAATGGCGACGGCACATCCAAATCGGAAGCCTTCAAGCGTGTTAGCACCAGCAAGGAAGCAGAAATGGAAAGCAGAATTGCAGACTGCGGCGGCCAAGCGGCGGATACTGCTGTGTTTTTTTGGGCCTATTGTTGGATGCACAACAGGGCAACGGCGCCGAAAGCAACCAACGTAGCGCTAAGCGACACTAATTTGAAAGGCTTGTGGAAGCTTGTACAGATTGCGTTAGGGCTTTGGCACCCAGCCAATGCGGCACAGGCGCTTGCCGACGTCTCTGATGCCGGCGCCGCGCTAGATCAGTGGTCTTGGTTGCTTTACAACAACATATGGAATGTACTAGCAACAACGGGCAATGCCGCTGGCCTTCGCGACACCTCTTATATGCCGTGGGCAACGTATTACGACACTAACGGAGGTTATACCGGGCCCGTGTTCAAAGCCACCATAAATCAGGCAGTTATTTTGTCGTCCGTTCCTGGGGCAGAACGGAAATTGTTGACAATCTGGTCAAACCTCTACAAGCTCACTAACTAACCAAAAAAAATGCCGGCGCTTGGCTCTGGGCCAGCACACACGATAAAACCAAGCAGCGAGCAACGTCGCTGATGCCGGAAACTTTCTCCTGCGAGCTTTAGAGATAATGATGACAGACCTTCGCCCAAGAACGGCCAACTCGCCTGGGTTCCTCCATTGGTTCCCTTTGGAAAACTTTTGGCATCGGCAGTCAGTCAACAGTAACTCACTATCCTTCTATCCTCTCCAAGAAAACGTAGATGTGTGGGAAAAAGCCGTCTGGTGGGGCGATCTGTGTGACTTGTTCGGCCGACGGATAGCACACATCAGTAAAATCGGCAACAAAACCACAATTCATATAATCCGACGGCAGTTTGTGGCGCAGCTTTTTGTGATTGTTATGTTGCATTGTTGGACAAGCTCGTCTTGTTAGCGCTGAAATGGCGTTATTGACAGAAGAAACTCGCCTATGCTATAATCATGCGGTATGTTATCTGCGATGTGCGCAGTTTTTTATTCATTCACGTTCATTTGTTTCAAAGATATATCGGCTTCAAGGGTGCGATGGCACAGCTTGATAACCTGGAGGTGAAAAGAGTGGCAGAAAAGATCACCCTCGCCTGCACAAAGTGTAAGCGTCGGAATTACAATACAATGAAAAATAAAAAAAACACGCCAGACAGAATTGAGCGCAAGAAGCACTGTAGGTTCTGCAACGAGCACTTACCACACAAAGAAACGAAATAAACTTAATCGGTGGTGAAGATTTGTGTCAAAGGAAACAAAATTGAAGAACAAAGAAAAATCTACGGGCGGCCTGTCAAGATGGTTTTCTGAGGCCAAAAGTGAATTAAAAAAAGCCACATGGCCAAACAAGCAGCAGGTGATCAACAACACAAATGTCGTTTTTTTAATGATCATTGTTTTTGGACTCTTGGTGGGCATCTTCGATACAGGGCTCATGAGTGTTTTGAACTTCATTTTGGACAAAGCGCGGTAGGATATTGGCATATGTGCAGATATTGTAAGAAAGTGTGGCGATTAAGATGCCAGACGGTGATCGCATATCAGAAGACGCAAAATGGTACGTAGTCCACACATATGCTGGTTATGAAAAAAAAGTGGCAGACAATATAGAAAAAATTAAAGAGGCTGGCGCATTAAGCGACAAAATCCAAGAGGTGCGTGTTTTAACCACAACGGTTGTTGAGATTAAAAACAGCAAAGAAGTAGAAGTTGAACGGAATTTATTCCCTAGTTATGTTTTTGTAAAAATGGAGATGAGTACCGACACATGGCACGGCATTCAGAATTTACGGGGTGTTATAAGCTTTGTTGGAGTGGAATCAAAGCCCCGTCCCTTAACCGATGCAGAAATGCGTCGGTTTGAAGTGGTGAAAGCAGAACCACGGGTTGAACTCAGTTTTGGCACGGGGGATATTGTTGCAGTTGTTGGTGGTGCATTGGAGGGCTATGAAGGCGTGGTTGAGAGTATAAGCCATGAAAAAGGTAGCGCCAAAGTCTTGGTGAATATGTTTGGGCGCAAAACCTCCGTGGAGATAGGGTTTAAGGATCTCGCATCTATTGCCGATGGGAATTAAAGCTTTTTAGAGGGCATTGGAGCAATTGAGAGGATTGGTAACGAATGGCGAAAAAGATAAAAGGATATATAAAACTACAGATTCCGGCAGGCAAAGCCACCCCAGCCCCCCCAGTTGGGATCGCGTTGGGACAGCACGGTGTTAACATTGTTGCATTTACAAAGGAGTTCAACGACAGAACAAAAAGCGACGAGGGCCTAATTATTCCGGTTGTAATCACTGTTTATGAAGATCGATCTTTCACCTTCGTTACAAAAACCCCACCTGCTGCTGTTTTAATTAAAAAAACCTGCGGAATCGAAAGCGGATCCGGCGAACCAAACAAAACAAAGGTGGCGCAGATCTCAAAAGTGGATGTGGAGAAAATTGCCGCCCAAAAAATGCCAGATCTTAACGCAGCTAGCCTAGCCGCCGCAGCATCAATGATCGCAGGCACAGCAAGAAGCATGGGCGTTGAAGTTGTTTAATTAATAGTTTTTGTTGTTCATGTGGGAGGCATGGCGCAAACGCGTCGCCGAATTTTGACCACACTGGAGGATATTTATTTATG
>JAIRZL010000033.1 GCA_031267245.1 Oscillospiraceae bacterium | reverse complement strand
CCTTTCCACTTCAACGGTGAAATCCACATGACCAGGCGTATCGATGATGTTTATCCGGTGCCCTTTCCAAAAGGCAGTTGTTGCCGCAGAGGTAATGGTAATTCCACGTTCCTGCTCCTGCTCCATCCAATCCATTGTGGCTTCGCCCTCATGAACCTCGCCAATCTTATGGGTCTTTCCGGTATAAAACAGGATCCGTTCCGTTGTTGTGGTCTTTCCCGCATCAATGTGCGCCATAATCCCAATATTACGAGTTTTTTCTAATGAAATCTCTCTCGACATCCTATCACTCCATTAGGATTAACCCTAACAGACACTCCACCTCCCTCATAAAAGCTCACCGCTCACCACCGATAATGGGCAAATGCTTTGTTGGCTTCTGCCATCCTGTGAGTATCTTCGCACTTCTTGTAAGCGCCGCCTGTCTTGTTTGCAGCATCCATTAATTCGTTTGCAACACGTTCTTTCATCGCCCTTTCAGACCGCTTTCTTGATGCAGCAACCAACCATCGCAGCCCCAACGTCACCCTGCGCGTCGGCCGGACTTCAAGCGGCACCTGGTAATTCGCTCCCCCAACACGCCGCGCCTTAACCTCCAAAACAGGCATCACATTCTCTAACGCCGTGTCCAAAATTTCCAATGGATCGCGACCTGTTTTTTCTTTTATAAGATCAAAAGCGCCGTAAACAATATTCTGCGCAATTCCTTTTTTGCCGTCCTGCATAATATTATTCACCAGTCGCGTTACCAATTTGGTCCCATAGATAGGGTCTGGCAACACATCTCGCCGAGAAACACAACCTCTTCTTGGCACCTTTCTTCCCTCCTTCATCATAAAAATGAATTCTTCGGTACTCGAAAGAAAAACTCCCGAATAGTGCTAATCGAGGCATATATTCTGTAAAAACGCCACCATTAGCAAACCACAGCAGTTACTTTTTTGTTGCAGCGGCTCCAGCTTTCGGTTTTTTTGTTCCATATTTAGAACGACCTTGTTGTCGGTTTGCTGCTCCTTGCGCATCCAACGCGCCCCGCACTATGCGGTAACCAACGCCGGGAAGATCTTTAACACCTCCACCACGAATCAAAACGACGCTATGTTCCTGCAAGTTATGGCCAATCCCTGGAATATATGCCGTTACTTCCATTCCATTGGAGAGCCTCACTCTTGCCACTTTGCGCAACGCTGAGTTCGGCTTTCTTGGGGTTTGAGTTCTAACCGATGTGCAAACTCCCCGTTTCTGCGGAGAATTTTGTTGTGTAGCAACCTTCTTTTTCGAATTAAAACTCTTCAGCAAAGCTGGCGCTGTTGATTTCTTGGCTGTCCTTTTGCGCCCGTGCCTGACAAGCTGGTTAAATGTTGGCATTTTTACACCTCCTTCAAAATAATTCAACCAAGCAATTGTACTACATCCAAGCGGATATGTCAAACCATCCAAACAATCACAAAGCGCAAAAAAAGCAAGCCATTGGGGAGAAAAACCAATCAAAAAAACCCAACAACCTACCTCTTCATTTGCGAAATTGTACCATGCTCGGCTGTGACGCGCAGAAGCGTGGAATTCATTTGTTGTGCTTCCGATCCAGCACGTTGGCACCACGCATTCCCAATGCCTTCCGTGGCACTTGCATTCGCTATCTTGCGCTAACTGCCACATACCTTCTTCGGGCTCTACTTGTTCGCCAAGCGCAAGCATTTCCGTCTTCGTGGGTTTGTCGAAACAAAAACTCACAAGGAATCCAGCCCTTTACGGCAAATCATCAACGGCCCAGGGAGTTGGCACATGCCGCACAACGTTTTCGTCATCGAGGTACCAACCAACACGAACACCAGCGGCCTCTGCCAGTTCGGCATCCTGCGTCACTTGCCATTCGCCGGCTTCGTTCACAAATCCGTAGCACATACCTTCCGTTGGTGCGCTTTCGCCGACGCTCAGCGGTGCAACAATAGGCCAATCGCCGTCGGTAAGTCCTGCAAATTTACCTTCGTAGCCTCGAAGGTGGTGCCTTTGTAGGGAATAATCGACAGCTTTTCTCACGGCTGCTGGCCTTTGCGAGGTGTAAGGCCCAGAAATGGACCCGCACCAACCGTTCCGAGCCCACAAAGCCGCCAGAAGCGCGGCGGGATTTGATATCGAATCGCCGCAATGAGCCCCTTCTGCAATAGCATAAGACATACCGTAATCGCCCCAGCTAACCAGAGCGGGTTCGTGGTCGTACCAAACTCTAACGTATTGGTTGCCGTTGGGGTCGCACAATAAAAGGAAGCGCGAAGGCTTTCCCGCCTCCCGGACATAACGAATCGGGTCATTCTGCCCGTCATCCACAACAAGCGTCGTAGACTTCTCGTCCCTGGTAAGGTCGATGGAAGCAGCAGAGCCAGCGCAGCGTTCCAATGTTCTTTGGATATTCGCATCGTACGATTCCTCCAAATCCGCAAGCCATTTGGTCGCTGCCACCATGTCGCTGCGCGCCTTTTCCTTTGAGGGGGGCCGCCATGTCTTGTCTGCGCAAGATCGCAAAACCTGCAGACCATAAGGGCAGCTTTTTCCGCCCGCTGGGACAGCTTTTTCAGCGTTTTCGGCCTTAGGATCTATTAGCACCGTAAGAAGCGCACCAATGGCGCCCAAAGCTCCATAAGCCTGATTCGTGCTGTTTTCTTTTGCTGGCACCGCAGCAACGGCAAGCGGGCGCGCACAGCAAGATGTTATTGCTATCACCAAGCTCAGGAATACCAACAGAACCTTTTTTTGCCTCATTTCATGTTTCCTCCTCCGCAGCAATTGCATTTTTCGCACCTTTCTTGTTCCGAATTAACAGAAAAAAACAAGCAGTAATCGATTTCCACAACCAAAAACATACGGCAGGATCAGCCGCTGCCAAAGAGTTCAAAAAACAACACTGCTTGAAATTTGCCAGTTGTTGCCCAACCTTACACGGATGGCACCGGCGCAAAGTCCCAGGCTGTGCCTTGAATAGCCCACAAATAGGCAAGAAGCAAAGGGATGGAGCGCAGTTGACCCGGCGACAGGCGGCCCGGCGCACAACCAGCCCGAATGAAATCCCACCGGCCTTCTGCTGTCGGAAGCAGCAAACTACAGAAAGGGACATACAGAGACCGAACCGAGGGCTCCGCTCCCCCGGCGGAAACACAGGGGTGCTCAGCCAACGTTGACCAAGGCTCGCTATGAGCCGAAGCGTCGCTCCAAGGATAGCCTATCTGCGCGTTCGGGTAATCTTCCGCCGCCGTATCGGTTTTAGCCGCAGCAGACAAAAATCCCTGCCAGCTCTTTTCCCCCACAACGTCCGGGTCAGCCAATGCCATGTTTTCCTCCAAAGCGGCATCATAGTTTGCCTGCCATGTCAAAAAAGTATCCACCGCTTGCTTGGCTTCTGCTTCCGCTTCTTCCTTCGTTTTTGGATCCCAGCTGCCGTCTCGCATGGCAATTAGAATCCGCCAGCCGATATCTTCCGGCGAATCTCCCAAAATGGAATCTTCTTGTGCGCTTTCTTGCCGATTATGTCGCAGCCACGCAACCACACCAAAACCCAGCGTCCCAGCAAAGCCACATAGCTTGCTCAAAAAAAGCTGAATTACGGGGGAAAGCGGAGGATTAAACCCGTCTACGAATCTGCCTTCGCCCCCCCCCGGCGGCGCGAACCGGCTCGCTAACACAGCAAAAAGTGGCCACCATTGCCATGCTCACAGCCAAGCTCAAAACCTTTTTGCCTTTCATTTGCAAATGCCCCTTTCTTTCCCTTGGTCTCATCTGAGCATTAGTTTGCCCTGAGAACAAGATTTATATTGCCTTCCATAAGTATATCATAACATATTTAAAATTACTAGTTTATTTTTAACAAATATTTAAAGTATTGATAGCGTTTCGCGAGGCAACAAGCAGAGCGTCACGAGTATTCCCGAACAGCAAGATTTCTGCCACAGGAAGACCACTTCCAGCGAACACCAATTTAGCCGGGGCAGCGTGGCTCGTTATTGTGCCGAAACTTCGTTTCAGTTGTAAGTAGCCTCTAACGGGCCATTCCTGCTATTCCGCATCCCCGTTGCAACAAGGTTTGTTGGTTACCTCTGATTGGCCGTATGGGAGCGCCACCAAACACAATTTATGCTTGCTACCACGTTGTGGGCATCCTCAAGGTTCGCCTGCGCGGCCTACCCTCTGTCTTAAGCGCTACCCAGGCCTTGATTTCATCAGGGTGCGGCGTCATTTCGACAAATCGCCACCATAGGTCGTCGTGCGCCACAACACCCAACCACGGTTTTTGTTTGCAAGCATAATGAACTATCGCCGGCGCCTCTTCCTCTGTGCCATTTTGCTCCAATTCATCGGGAGCTAACAAGCCTACGGTCCAAAAACGCAACGCGCGGAGATCCGGCCAGCAATTAAACATGCCATATTTGAGCGGAAGTGCACGAATAAACGGACAACAAACGTTAAGCACCGACTCATCCTGCACGTGTAAAAGCGTAGGATATTTATCCATGCAGTCCAGGAATTTTTGCACACACCCATCTTCTCGCATTTTCTCCAGATTCATAAGCATAACGCCAGAGCAGATCCAGCGCGAGGGATCGATTCCATAAGCTCGCAGAAGCTCGCTGCCTTCAAACTCCGACGAAGTTAAGCTCTGCGAACGGAAGGTAAGAGAAGGCGCTCCGGCAATGTCATACTTATCCATATCGATGAAATACATTCGCTGCAGATCTTGTAGTGTAACAGTGTCCCCGTCAATCCAAATGCACTTCGGCTCTTCTGCCAAAACTTGCGGTAGCAGCAGCCGATAATAGACAGGACTTGTTACGGGCACACCCCACGGCCTGTCCATATAGGCAGTTTCAAACGCATCACCCATATTAACAAAGGTTATGCTATGCCGCTCATATGTTCGCAACAGCTCCAAAATCTTGTTCGCGTGTTCCATCTTAAAATTACCAGGCACCATGATTGTAACTGCATAGCGTGTGCTTTCCGCCGCCGTTTCAAAAAGCGAAGTTAAAGCAACAATGGTTGGGTAAAGGTACCCAGCATCTGCTGCCATCGCAATAGGAATATGGACCGATTCTCCGATGGCACCAGCGCTGGAAGGCTGCATCAACATCGCAAGCACAGCAACAAAGATCACCCAATGTCGCGCATTATCCAATGGCTTTCTAAACAGTTCCATCAACCTCTCCCGTTCCCTTCTTAAACCAATACCCCAACTATCACCAGCCCAAACAACCTGCCCTTTGAAAAATGGCCAGGTCTCCTCGTTTCACAATTATGCCAGCGACCAGCACTCTAGCAATTGCTGTCGCATTTCGCTTGGTATGAAGAAACAAACACCACACGCCTTCTTCGGGCACTACTTGTTCGCCAAGGGCAAGCAGTGCCGGCTTTGCTGCTTTGGTGAAACACAAAAAACAAATCACCAGCTCTTCACAGAGGATCATCAACGGCCGAAGGAGTTGGTACGGCTTCTAGATTTCCATCGGCTCCTCATCGACAGCCAACATGACCATCGGCGCGCCCCCCCCTAATTCGACATCTTACATCCTTTGCCAAACGGCATCATCGTTAATTACTGCATAAGACATGACGTTGTCCGGACCGGAAAGGGGCGCATGTACATGCCAATTTGCTTGACTAAGCCTTCCGGTCGGCAAGTTTTCCAATGACAGCAGCTTCAACCAACTGATCCCAGCCGTGACCACGCTTCATCTTTTTGCTGTGTATGGGCCAGAAAATGAATAGCACCAGACCAATCGTTCCAAACCAACAAAGCAAGAGACAGTCAATCAGCATTTGAAATTGCTGAGTCTTTGTGAGCTCCCTCCCCTCTGGAGAGAGAGCCGACGTAGCAAATTTCAGCACTTACCATTCGACGCCAAGCTCCCCCCTTAGAACGACATCAGAGGAGCAAAACGCCGGTAATGGCAAGACCTTCCCCGGCTCCAGGTCATAACGAATCCCATCACGTCCGCCAACACCAACCACAAGGGTCTTAGACTTCTTTTGGTTGGACAGCTCGATGGCAGCACCACCAACAGCTGCCGCCGGCAAATGTTACAAGCTGCAAATTGGTTAACGCTTTTTCGTTAGGTTGCGCTTACGACGCTTTCGGAAGGCCGCAATTCGGGAAACACGTCATACAAGCGTTGGTTTGCTGGCGATTGCTGAATCCCGTAGTAGTGCAGATACAACAGCAGCAACCAAATGAACTGCATCGCAAGTCCTCGATCCGCACGCTCCTCAGCAGGCCCCCCAGCTCGCTGTTGAAATTGGTATAAAAAACCATCCCAAAGGTCCCAGAGATCTGTAAGATACCTCACATACGGGTCACCTCCCCCCTGTGCCCACCGAAAGTCAGAGCAATGATAATCTGGATTATCACCAGCAATTTGCTGGATTGCGTCGTAGTTGTTGGCCAAGTCATCCCCCAACTGTAACAGTTCGATATATGCGGCTCGTGCCTGCTGCAGCGCTTCTTCGCTAGCGGGGATATCCAAATCGCCACGGAACAGCCGTTCCAACGCCGGCAATGAGCAACCAGAAGGGCCGTCACCTCCACTTTTTTGGACATCCTCTTGCCGGTGCTTGCTCCACAAAACAGCACAGACAGACGCAGCGAGCGCACCAAAGAAGCCGACGGCAGAATTTAGCGCGCAACTACCCCCCCCCCCGCAAACATGCCAAACGAGGCTGACGCCCTCGTGCAGCAAAAAGTGATTACCATCACAAAACTCATAAATAAACTTAAAATTTGTTTTCCGTTCATTGCCGCCATCCCTCCTGCTTTTTAAAAACAAAAAACATCAACGAACTTCCTTTCCAGTTAAGCGTAAGCGCCGTACAGCACGTCCCGCGGCATGCGTCCACCAGCGCTTTCGTATGCCCGAGCAAAAGCGACGGGGCTATTTATCTCGGCAGAAACAGCCAAAGGAATCCGACTAGCTTCCAGCCGCTCATCGCCGAGGGCGTACGAATCAATAGTCCAATCCTTAAGTGGGCCGGGCGGTGGCACAAGTGGCCAGCAACTGTTCCACGCTAGTTTCACGCCATGCACCTGCTCCAACAAGGCTAAAAAGCGGAATCGCAAATTCGCAAAGGCCTCGAACAACCGGCAGAAAGCAGTCGCTGCCTGTTCTTTTGCTTCCGCCGCATTCTTTGGGTGCCAGTCTCCTCTTACAATCTCCGCCAGGTGAGGCAACAGGCACTCATTCGCTAGTTTTTGGTCGCCATTTTCCTCGCCCGGCGGCGTTTGCGTGTTTTCGTTAAGTGCCCGCCAGCAAGCATAAGCAGCTGTGGCCGCGGCACCCGCAAGACCATAAATGCCGTTCGCCCCTAAAACCGCGTGCTGCTTCTTTTCCTCTCCAGCAGCAGAAACCTGCATTTCAGGGCAAAAGAATGTGATTGCCATCATAAAACACACGACCAAACCAAAAAGTTTCTTGCTTTTCATTTACAAATCCCCCTTTTTCTTTATCTATTACCATCAGTTTGGATCAAGCTCCTTCCTTAAGTAAGACTTACATCATCACCTCCAAACATATTCTGTATATATTAAAAATTACTAGTCAAGTTTTAATAAATGCCGGTCACCAGCTCTACCCTCCGTTTAGTGAGCGTACTGAAGGCCCGAAGATTATTACACCAAAACAACTTCTGAATCCAATTTATATTCGCCATCAAAGAAGGGAACCTTACGAGAATCAATCAACTCAGCATTAACATCCAAATAGGTATATTTATCTAGCAAGCTATTTTTATCCAAGAAAATAATATTTGCCTTTGCCTTCAAAGGGATCAAGGCATCAACCAGTCTTTTCAAATGCAAAAAAGTAATCTCATCTACCGTGTTTGTTATCAAGATCGCGAATTCATTGGCATGCGTACCATAAATATTCTCGCAACCTTTTTGAGTTTCCACTCCGCTATATTTCCGCCATTTAAACTGCTCCATAACAATCGGGATTTCACCAAGAAAAACCCCAAGCCCTTCTTCCAAAGCCTGTTTTGTACCTCGGAATTTACTCATTTCTTTTGCCATCTTCAAAATCTTACGGAATTTATCTGGACCCCAAACCTCCATGCTGAACCCAATACCCAACCAATCAGCCAAGATCGGTAGAACATCGTCCGGCGCCTTATCAATATCAACATAATCGGGGAGTTTTGCCAACAACAAGCGTCGATCAAAGAGTATCGAGCCAAAGATAGCCATATACCTTTCAAAAAAGTCCGAAGCCTTGGAAGAAAAAACCTCCGGCAAATACTGCATCAAGGTTTCTTTGGGGAAGGAAACATCCACACCACGAATCACTACCTCTTGCTCAGAGAATATTTGAATAGCAAAAACAAAATATCTGCCAATCTGATCCGCAATCAAAACATCGTCAAACCTAACATTAACCTGCGCACCCGCCGCTTCCAGCACATTGATCTTCTCTGCGAATGTGAATTGCGTGGAATTTAAAAAGAACCCCCAATCCATTTCTTTGCCATCATAAGATATTCGATTGTCTTCTGTTGCAAAAGAATAGATAGTGTATTCACAGCCATCATAGAATTGGCCATCAACAACTAATCTGCCCCATGACGTCTGCGGTTCGCCGCTATCAAGCACCTTTGAAACGTATCCGCCAACACGTGCGTCACGCAACACAAGTCTGTTTTCGCACAGTTGCATGTTTGCCAAAAAACCCTGAAGAAAGCCCTTCCCCCGAATACAGAATCTTTTTACATCCGCCATAATTTACACCACCTATTAAAATTTGCGGCCAGTTACTCGCCGCAGGCACCATTGGCAATCCACGATGTTTTTTTGTTTGCACCCAAAGGTATTTCCTAAAAGCTGGAAGACGGCACCTTGAAGACAGCCTTGCCCAAAACCTCAAATGTGGATGCTCTCTCCGCGGCCAGAAAAAGAAATTGCGAATTCATATTTCCCGGTTTGCTGTAGTCGTGCTTCCGGCTGGCGCGGGCATTCGCTACTCGGCGCCACTGCCAACAGCCCTTTGCTAATCTCTTTGCAAACGGCATCAAACAACCACAACTCCAACTCCTAGATGCCTCATAACGCTCCCGCCGCTTCTTTTGGCCGCCACAATCACCACTTGCAATTTCAGACAAAAACGGCAGCGCACATTCTTCTGCAAGCACAGAGTCCTCGTTGCTAGCGACAAAAGCACGATCTTCTTTGTTGTTGCGTCGCAACCTGCTGCCGCACCCAAAAATCAATAAACGTTGTTCCCCGCGTTTTACTTACCGTCTAAACCTGCGGCAAAAACTTGCGGATTAGAACAACAGAATGTGATTGCCATCACAAAACCCACGATTAAACTTAACCTTTTTCCCGTTTTCATTGGCATTTCAATTCTTCCCTGCGGCGAACCGCCGCGGCCAAGTTCGCTGCAGCACAGAGGCATCAAATGGGAACCATTAATAGGCTGATAGTATTTGCTGCACCAAGGCCGCTTTTTTATGTCACTGCGGCGAGATTCTGCCGCTCTGTTTTTCATCAAGGCATACACCCAAATAAAAAGGCTTAACCTGCTTTATTATCTGTATGCACAAAAAAATTACCAAGATAACCCAATGCAAAATCCTTCAGAATCAGGTTACCGTTATCATCTTTCTGCGCATACACAGAATCACTATCAAATGATAAACTCTCAATATATTCAACACATGGTAGCTTTTCTATTTTGGAATAGACGTCACCATAAATCACACCACACCCAAAACCACCCGCCGAGTTGATGCCGTCAAGCTCAAACTCCAAAGTATCATGTATCTTAGACCTCGCATCTTTAAAGCCAGGTTTAATATATATGTGCCCCGCAACATTAACTGGCACATAACTTGGCGATATAAAGCAGATATTTGTGGTCACCTGCCTGTGTTCTTCCATCTGTCTTTCTAAAATTTCAGCTTGCCATTGGTTAATCTCCGGCATCGCCTTTTCGCTTTTGGGTTTCACAACAACTGTCACTTTATTATGTTCTGGTTTGAAGATTATATTCACTTTTTCTATCTCCAGGCCAGGAATATTCTTAAGGAGCGCAAGATAATCCTCCTTGGTTACTGCCACACCCGTCGCTTCCATAGCCAACACAGCACGCTTCGTTAAATCATCTATATTTTCACGTTCTCTGCCATTAGTAACAGCAAATAGATTATATGCCTCAACATCCCCAAAACGCTTCTTTGCGCTGGCGTCTAAGGCAAAACGCATCCCCGCTTTTATGTTGCCACCTTTGCCACAACAGAGAGCATATGAAGTAACTATGAGTTCCCCACTGCAGCTGGTCTTATTGTTAAGCACTATCATCTGGTTCTCATAATCCAATCGATAGGCCAGATCAGAATCATCAACTCGCTCGCTTTCACGGCAACACGGCGCAAAGATCGTGCGCCCTTGGATATCAACAGTCTTCAACATCAACTCCAAGCTAGACTCCGCAAGACACTTCAAATCAATGCCAATTTTCTGCTCGTCAAAGCCCACCACGCGGCCTAAATTGCCGGCAGTAATTGCATCATCTGAATACACCACCACCTTGATACGCTCTCCAAGAGCAGGCGCGAACCCGAACCTTGCTCTATCAAACGCCAGGATTATACTTCCTGCGACTGTTGTGTCATATGTGTAAAACCGCCCACGTTGTTCACCCACAGAATCACTCCACTCCGAATACTGTAGGCCCTGGTCTCCCTCGTTGCAGATAACAAGCAACTGCTCGCATCCTACGATCCTGCTTGTTAATGCAAAGCTTTGCTTGTCTTTACCATCACTCACAAAAACAACCGCGCGAGCCTTTGTATCCTGACCAAAAAGAGAAACCGCGTTAAATAATACCCTGTCTAGCTTGGGCACCACATTAAAGTGCCCCTTCTTAAACCTAGCTCTGATATAAAAACCTTTGCTCAGGCCCGTTGCTTCAAACTCAGATAAAAGATTGTTAAGTTTAAATCGCACAAACCCACTTTTACCGAAAGCGAAGGTGCCATCATCCACAAGTAGCTCCCGCCAACGGCCATCAGAAAAACATTCCCACGCAATACTGCAAAGATTCACATTAAAACCAAAAAACACCTCGTTTTTATCGCCGTCAACAAGATCAAAATAAAGACTCACAAAATTACCGGGTTTAAGGTTCTTTTCAAACGCCACATACAATTCTTCTGCCTCTTCTGTGAAGATTTTGGCAAAGCTACCAATTATCCCTTTGGCCACCACATCGGTAATATCATCCGCGCCGGCAGCGCCAACCAACACCACCTGTTTAATGGCGTTGTTGGCAGCAAAACAGTCCTCTCTTGGTTCAAAAACCAACCCGTCACCGCACAAGAACTTAGTAT
Organism: Oscillospiraceae bacterium; assembly: GCA_031267245.1. Lineage (GTDB taxonomy): Bacteria > Bacillota > Clostridia > Oscillospirales > Ruminococcaceae > BNZN01. The sequence continues at coordinate 23,179 of JAIRZL010000033.1, read as the reverse complement.
TCTTCAGGATTGTTTGATCTTTTTTTGTAACCATCGCAGAGATAGCCACAGGAGCGACTGCAGGCTCTCGAATGTAGCCCAATAACTTTATTAAATTCTCCTTAACCTTGTTGTTTACTTCATCAACATAAGACTGCTGCGCAAAACTCAAAACGGCCAACATTTGCAAAATCGTAATCCCAGGGTCTGAATCGTTATAATCTGTCCATTCATTAGACACAAGAGGAATCAAGCCAATCGCCCTATCCACAATATCTTGAAAACTTCTGTCGTTTAATTTTATATTTTCTAACATCTGTCAATATCACTCCCTATTTTCGAGCAACCCCGCCAGCAGCAAGGAACCAACAACTTGCAAACAGGGCACCCAGATTAGGAACCCCAGCTAGCAGACTCTTCGTTAAGAAGCTGCTGCTGGGGCAATTTGTCAGGAACACCAACTTTTGCGGCGTGTTTACCATCCCACACCCAGATTAATCCATTAAGAAATGTTCTCCAACGGGAGCCGTTCAGCGGCCCGGTGCGCTTAACGCCCTACGCGCCATTAGCCGTTTTCGCCGCTCCTAAAGTGATTCTGTTTCTTGATCTTCGTCTGCTTTTTCCTCATCCTCGGCCCCATGATCTGCTGCTCCCTCATTAATATGATGGGCAGCGCTCCACAACATCCAGCAAAACGCAGCCAATGTTAACCCACCAGCAAACCCGCAAAAAACTCGAACATTCTGTGTTTCTTCATGCGTTGCGCCAACAGCGGAAGCCCTCCAACCAGAGCAGCAAAACGTAATTGCAATCACAAAACTCATAATCAAACTCAAGGTTTTCTTATTTTTCATTTTCCATTCCTCCTTCAAATTAATAATCAAATTAACAGTAGCCTCAGCAGGTCCACGCATTAACATTGCAATTCATTCATCGAACACTGAATTGCCCGCCATCACCTCCTCACAACATAAAGTCCCCCCGCCGTATCAAATCTAGGTGCCAAACCGGTGAACGAACTCCCAAATCAGCATCACCAAAGCAGATTTTTTCATCAGAAGCACCATACAACCGGTGGACGCAATTCACCATCACATGAGGCCACCCACTTGCCAAAATTGCCTTATTACACCCAAAGCGGGTGGAGTTTTTCGTACTCTTCTTTTGCGCAGCAACTTGTAGCAAAAAAAAAGGAAATCAGTTCACGTGAACATTGTGATCCCCACTAACCACCACACCAAACACAGGAGTACTAATCCTTTCCAGGTCTACGCTATACCTGTCTGCGCCTTCCATGAATCCAGTTAAAACAATTTTGTTTACAGCACAATCTAGGTTTAACGTTTTAAGGAATGAATAGAGCTGCGGTTTTTGTGGTAACACTCCAATCTGCCAACCTTCCTTATCGAAATTACCAGCCACCGGGTCCAAAAAACCACGAAGCTCCTTTTCCATCATATTCTTGATCCGGAAAACCTGGTCAGATTTTATCGTGCGCACCCAAACATCAACATTAAGTTTAATAAAAACCGGCTCCACAAGGTGAATATCATTCCTCGTTATCGACACATCACATTTACTCATCAGCGCTTCTCTTATCTCATCCCTAAGCGAGACAAAAACCTCATTAGATTTATGAGATTCTTTCATTAGAACCGCAATCGTAATCCGACTGTTAGAATTACCACCTCCCACAACGCATTTAACCTTATCAATAGCACCCGAAAAGCGCAAAACTGCATCCTCAAAATCTGTTTTTGTAACAAGCCGCCCACAACTGCAAATCAATTCAGAACCGCGGCTCAATGCGGTGTCAAAATTTTCAATATCGCAGCCCGCATAAGCAGGAATGATGTTAGACATATCACCAAGGAAATTGATATGCGTACGGGGCTTGCTAATTGCACCAATCGCAACATTACCACGCGCACCACCACACACTTTATAAAAAACCTTCACAGCGGCACGCGGCTGGTTCCTTGGAATCAAGCCATGCCGAGAATCCCCAAAGGTTATTCTGCCACGCTGCCTGTCTAGGGTATAATGCCGATCGGAACTCGAAGATTTAACAAAGCTAGGAACCTCCTGCCATCTAACAAAAAAATCCAAATAGTTACCCAAGGTATCCATTTCGGTTAATATGCTTTCTCCAGCCGTTGCAAGTAATCGTTCTTTTTCTGGCAACGGAAGGTTCAAAACCTCATTAACAAAAACATCAGCCTGCAACACGTTACCGCTAGAAAGGTCAAAAGACATGTTGGCATCCCCGCGATCAACATAAAAAATCTCCTCTTCCATTGTCTGCACATTCGAAACAGGAACTGCATTCAACTTTATATCGTTTACCTTTATCGAATTCGCATCACCCCAAATGGCACTCACACACAAGTTAACAATCTTCAACCAATAGTTATTCTTGCCAAACAAAGGCTTCCTCACAAAATCGCTTGGCGGATTAAACACCACACAACCCGAATGCCGAAAACCCTCAGTGCCATCAATCACCCTAAGGGCCTTGAATCCTCCAGAAGTCACGCTAGAATATTCAAAACCCACGTTCATCATATCTTCCATAAAACTATTCATGGTCACATCAAAATATATGCTAACCGGTCCAGATTCTATCTTTGAGCTCAACCCAATAAAAAGGCAGTCGCGGCTGTCATAAGCGGGCTCAAACACCAAGACCTCTTTTCCATTTTTAAACTCATCCATAATCTCCAACTTTTCAACACCAACATACTTAGTAACAGATTCCGGCTGCACTCCGCTGCCAAATTCATAGCTCATATGGAGATTTTCAATAATCGGGTAGGTGTGAATCGCCGGGGTCAGGAAGCTGTTTGCCGCCTCAAGCACCACAATCTTAATCCAGTGTAGCTCATATGCATTTATCAATGCGCTAGCAATATCCTCTGGCACTAAAAACTCAACGCAAATCTCGCCGCCTTTGCCATCGCAGAAAAGCGTAGAAAGATCTGTTTGCGTAAGAAGCCGCCGCCATCCAGTGCCATTAAAATATTCAAATCTAATCTTCTGCGCAACAACCTCAACCAATTCCCGTTCCTGATGCATCAGATTTGGTCGCCTCATAAAATGCTTAAATTCAATATCCGTGCCCTGCAAAATCCCAACCTGATTTTTCTCAAACCGCAAATCAAACTTCAGCTCCACCTTTGCGCACTTTTTGGCAAAAACAGCATCGCTACCAATAAAACATTCACGGTATTCCGTAATTGTGTCCATAAACGGCAAAAAAGAACTCGCATCTTGTTCAACAGACTCCGAATAAATAACCTCCGGGAGCAAACCTTCAGACCCGGTATATATCGTAATGCCTGTCAAAGATATCTCATAATGCCTATTTTCATCAATCAGTTTCACACAAAATGGGATCCCATCTTCCGCCACACAATCAATCCCACGCAACAAAAAACCACCAGGCAGAAACTCTACATTTTCTGCTTGAACAAAATCGCCTTCCGCGTTCAAATATCCAATTAAATAGCGCGTGGAATCAGAAAACAGGTCTTCGACCTCCTCTTCGTTGATCTTTAACCTGTCAAACTTCACACAGACCTGCTCATTCTCTCTAACCTGCGAAATCAACCGATTTTTAAATACCAACATATTCTTTTCAATACCCTGCACCGATGCATCAAACATTCTGAAGGATATCGTTTCTGTTGCTTCTTCGCTACCCCCATCATCTTCACTGGCTATTGCGGGGTAAACTTCTGCAATCCGCCCGTTTCGCCCAAGCAGTGAAAAGATATTCGTGATCTTCGATGTTGTTAAAAAGACCCCACAATCCGTTTCAAAAACAATTCTCTCCTCACCATCGGGATTGGCTAAAAGCGGCGCTGACTCTTCCACAAAAACCCCACCGGGAGCAGAATTAAGCAAAGAGAACACAACCACAGCCTTTGCCGGCTCTGCCGCCCACAGTGACAACCCAAGCATGTTCATCAATTCAATATGGTATTTGTATAGCACCATGTTCATCTTGTGAGCATTATCGTTCATCATGTCTGCAAAAACCAGCGCCAAAGCCGCTCCAATATCTGGGTCTTGCAGATTACAGACCCATTCTGGAGTATAAGCTTTGGCGAGTTTTGATATTTTCAGCTTAACAGATTCCAAGGTATCAGAGTCTATTGGATAGTACCGTTCATTTATCTTCATCGGCATTCTCCTTCATCCCTTCTTGAATATAAAACGGGAATACCATATTGCCCTGCAGATTGCTCTGAGTAACCACATAATTAATATTAATGTTCAAGCATTCTGATTTTTGCGCATCCACCGTCACCGAAACATCTAGGTCTGTTATCCTCTTTTCGTGCCATGTAATCGATTTTTTAATTGAATGTGCCATCAAATTACGGGTAGTTGAATCGGTGCTTGCAAACACATAATTGTGCAATTCGCTGCCAAACAATGGCAGCATAAGCCGTTCGCCCTTATAAGTGTTAAGAATCAGAGAAATCGACTCCTTAACCTTATCATCCGCATCACTCAATTCAAATCTCCCGGTGCGCGAATCCACCGCGGGCGGGAACTTCATTCCACAACCCAAAAAACTTTTTTCATCTTCCAGCAACTCAGGCCCCAACCAACCTCACCTCAATTCACCTTTACAACTTGACCTTTAATGGTAGCAGCACCATCAGAAGAAGCGCTAAGCGCACCAGACGCTTTGATGTTCACATTGCTGCTTTTAAGCTTATAACTGTTTGTTTCTTTGGTTATGCTTTGGTCTGCTTTCACAGACACATCAGTGCAGTTTATTGTAATTTTGCCATTTTTACCATCAAGGGTTACCTCCACATCTCCAACCTTTACATTCATCTTGTCTTCCACGTTGATATTACAGGTTCCATTTTTTGTGTTAAAACAAAGAAAATTCTTATTTTCTTTGTCGCCACACGAAATTTCGCTTTTTTCGTCATTCATACGAAAGCAAAGCCCATTTGCTGTTTGCACTTCAAAAGACTGCTTATCTTGTGCGTCTATAATAAGGATTTTGTTGTTGCCTTTAGTCACCAAAACTTTCTGGTCGTTGTCTTCGTTCGCATGTTCGGTTGGCAGGTTTGCGTCATCTCTAAACACACTACCAACAACATATGCATTGTCAACATCCCCATCAACAAACTCAACCAGCACCAAATCATCAATTTCCGGTAGCCAGAATAAGCCCCAACCTTTCCCGGCATAGCGAGTTAGCACCCGAACCCAGTAAGAATTATCCTTGCCCCAGTTTACAAACCGAACACGAACCTTCCCACAATTTTCACCCTTACCAATTTCCAACACCACCGCCAAAGTAGGGCAATGAATCAGCGTATTTCCAATTTCATTCTTGCGCTGAGACTTACTCGCGATCTCCGCAAATGTACCTATAATGCTCATAAGCTACACCGCCTTGCAGTCAACGTGGTAACAAATTTGTGCGTCGCGATCACATGCGCAACATCCACCACATAATAGCGCGCATCAATATCAGAGGAAACTCCCTTCACCGTCACAAAGCGGCCAGGCACCAATTCCGGGAGCCCAACACACACAAAAGTAGCCACGCAAAACCTCCGTTCATGCGTTGCCAATAGCGCTCTTGCCATGCTCTCTGCCTCCGATGGCGTACCGGCCGTGCTGTCAACGAACACTTTGTGCGCTCCTTTCAATGCCTGCGCTGCAGATGAACCAGAAGAACGGCATGCATCCGACGTTGCTGTTCCAATTATCGGCTCGCCTGTGTCTATCGATGTGTTCCGCACTTCAATTGAGGACGCCGCACCCCAAGTGCTGAACTCAACATTAACAGCCTCAAGCCCAAAGCCGGATCTAAGCGTCAACATACTGGAATTCTGCGATTCTGCCGTTCTGAAATAAACCGTGTCCTGGGAAACAAAAAATTCATAATTTAACTTTTTTGCCGATCTAACCACAAACCCATAATCACTTTCATCGGTAAGCGTTATTGGCACCTCGCCCTGTGGAGTACGCCCCACAATCAAGGAATCATAATAGCGATTGTATGGAGATTTCTCTAAAATGCCCCGCACAAGATCACCTACACTCCTATCTTCCCGCTGAGCGTAGTGTTGGTTATTCATCATGATCCCTTTAACATCCATGCACCTAACAACCACAGACCCAAAGCCATCACCAGATTTGGGCAATTTGCAAGTCACGCTATAAACAAACCCAAAAAAAACCCTTTCCAACTCTGAGCCGTATCCAACGCTTATATCCACAGGCGCACCCAGCGGACACAGATCAGTCGCAGTTTCCGTAAATTTACGTTCATCCTCATTTATTAATCCGAAAACCGGAAAACACGCAACGTTTGCCTTGAAGCCAGATGTAAGATCAATTTCCACATGAGGCACAACAATTCCCTCTTTGTCAAAATTTTTCCCACCTATTTTTATTTGTACCCTTGGTGTAAGAAAAGCACCATATTTGCTACTCAGGCCATCAAAATCAGAGGTGCGACTCATAAGACTTCCCATATCCAAACCCTTCCTTTACAAAAAGGCAATCACGGCAACATGCTGCGCACCTTACCAATAAGAGATTTAGCTTCTTTCGGAGCTGACCCACCAATGCCAGCTCCGTCAAGCTCTGGTGTTTCCACAATTTCGACTTCCACAACAACCCACACAGGCGCACCAGTTGATGTGAACATCATGACACGCTCCAACATACGCAGAACATACCCATGAAAAACAACACTACCCCAGAGGAAAGTCAAACCAGCCTCTTGACTCGCAGCGACTATCCCACGCAACTCATCAACGCGTTGTGCAGCCGTCTTTTCTTTTGACGCAAACTTTGACGCAAACCCTGTCGATTTTACCTTATCTATCACCTGGTTCTTAATGCCTTCATCAACATAACAATAGAAATGTAGTTGAAATGATAAGATTCGCGATTTCTCACACACACCGACAACAACCCAACGCTTCCCCGTTCCCGAAACACCTTCATGTCGCTTTCCCACATGTCGAATTGACTCAATGCTGTAAGCATCCGGGTTGAATTGAACCTCCAACTCTTTGCCGTCAGATGCAATGAGCTTTGCCTTCTCTAACCCCATAATTAACTCCCCTTTCAGCACCGCTCAAAAAGAACGCTTATAAAGGTCTAAACCATCCCCATTCTATGTTGTTCCATCCTTAACCTATCCTCTAACTCGGCATATACCTTGTCTACAACACCATCTATGTTGTTTGCCATGCTGGTAAAAATCAATCTCTCCACTTCATCTTTTTCAACAAAGTTATCTCTCGTGGTTTCCTTGTTTGTAGGATCTTTCACCTGCCATTCACGATTTACGATATTTGGTTGATCTTTCGCATTCATCACCGTGGGGGTTTGCGCGGCAACCTTCTCTTGCCCACCATAAAAATCACGAACTTCTTTCTTTACCTCGCTTTGTATATCTTTAAAAACCACATCATTCTTATAGCTCAATAGCAACATGCCAAACAAATTCGCTTGTTTTCCTCTTTGCTGTTCCCCAATCCCCCTCCCTGCCTGCATCTTCGAATCTTTTTTTAACCTGCTGGCAGCTTCCACAGCATGCATAACCGTTTTTTCAACAATGCGAATATCATCAACTACCTGATGAGTTATCTGCTTATGTTTCTGGATACTTCTTGTTCCCTTGACTTTTCTCTCTTGTACCTCTAGTCTCTCTTCTAGCTCCTTCAATTGCTCTTCTTTGATTACTTTACTCGTTATCTGTTTATGCTTCTGGATACTTCTTGCCTCTTTGACTTTTCTCTCTTGGACCTCTAGCCTCTCTTCTAGCTCCTTCAGTTGCTCTTCTTTGATTACTTTGCTTGTTATCTGCTTATGCTTCTGGATGCTTCTTGTCCCCTTGATCCTTCTCTCCTGGACCTCTAGTCTCTCTTCTAGCTCCTTCAATTGCTCTTCTTTGATCACTTTGCTCGTTATCTGCTTATGCTTCTGGATGCTTCTTGTCCCCTTGATCCTTCTCTCCTGGTAACTATCTATGAATAACTCTTCCGGCAGCAATTTTGAGATAGGCGCCAGATGATCAAGCAACTGCAAACGTTTAACCAGATTCGCTGACTGTGTGGTTTGCCTAACTTCCTGCCGCAATCTGCCAATATGTTGGCTAGTAACCGTCAACACCGCTGTTACTAGCGCTTTTTGCAGATATATCGTATCCTCCTCAAGAAGATTAGTATGCATTAGTAAATTGATCTGCTCATCGGCACTTCGGGTTTGCCTTTTCACATTATTGATCAACTTCACGGCACCCGTATCTTTGCAAGTAACCTGCAAATCAGACAAGATCTTTTCCCGCACTGCAACACTATCAAGTGTTTTCAAGATCACGGTAACCAATTCCACATTCTCGGCGTTAAGCACATTAAAGCGCTCACCGCGAGCTGATCTTGCGGGCAGCGAAAACCGTTCCATTTGCTGGATTAATGTTTGACAATGGCTGGTTAAAAGACTAATTGTTTCCTTTGTTTTTGTTACTTCCGTTTTAACCAGCTTCTCAACAAAACCTTCGCGCGCCATTGTGATTATGCTCTTTTCAACAGACCCTTCTTGACCTTTCAACGCATGTAAGAGCATGTCTTTTTCTTTGCCAACCAACTTAAGATTCTGCAAAGACATGGCTGTTAAATTATGCAGTTCTGCCTGCATCAAAAACGTTTTGGATACACTATTTAGGGTAAGATTACTCGCATTAAGAATGTTGCTAGTTAAGAAATTTTTTTTTATAAATTCCTCACTCTTATGGTCCAGCTGCAAGTTATAATGGTTCGCTGTATTCGAAATATTATTTGTAATGATATTGCTGCCAATCTGCTGTGGAGCGTCCGCACCCAGCGCGGCCTCCCCACCCAACCGCAAAACAGCAAGGCCCACATATGGCACCAATCTATCACACTTGGCATGTATCCTTTGCAACCTGTCTGCAAGCGGACTACAAACAACAAGCGCACTCACCTTGCATATGTCACGGATTCCCAAAGGCAAACTTTTGTTTTTTATTAACTTATATTTATCGCATAGACATTTGCCATCCATATGCAACCCCCACAGAATCACACAATATGCCATCAAGATTTAATTATATTATCTAAATTTATCTAAAGCGCTCACCGACACGGGAGACATGCTGTCATACGCCAGCTCCACACTAACAGTAGGAAAGCTAGATCGCATCGCATGAAAGCCATCGACCTCGATCTTGAGGACCGTGCAGCCATTCAACACAATCATAGAACTCGGAATTGAGGCCCTAAAAGTCATTATTGTAACCAATTTATATACCATACCAGCAGTCGCACTCGCAATTGTTGCCCCAAGCGATTCGGTCAACGCTGTCCTCAATGTAAAATAGCCACCAGCACCTCGGACCGGCCCACGCACCACATGGGCTGTCGGTGACCCGCCTTCAACAATGGTTACCGTATCCACTTTCTCTTCCACTGCGGTAATCTCATAGCATATAAAGGGCTTTCCATCACACAGCACAAGGAAGTTATAGCACGGCACGTAACGAGCATCCGGGTGCAACTTGCTGTTGACAGCGGTTTTTAGCTTCTCGATCATAAATCATCACCTCTGCGTTGGCATCTACAAGTCAAAGATATTCTTCGGCTTGTTGCTCACCTCGTCGTTTATTCTAGAAATCTCTTTGCACCACTTTCTCCTGCTTATATGGTCAAGTCGCGTAACCTCAACAAAGCTCCAGTGGAAGTAATAGGCAATGAATGCCAGTTCACTAAGAAGCTCCTTTTGAGGGTACACAGCCATCCCATTTAAGTAAAATTTAGCGGCACCGCAAATTTATGAGAACAACTTGGACACACCGCCGGCACCTTCGGCGCCTCTGCCTCGTTGATTCGTTGGTACATATCCTGCAAAAAAGCAAGATCTGCTGTAAACAACTTCTCTATTACCGAAACATTAACCGGCTCCAAATTCCCGAGCTTGGTAATTACCCTTGCCAGAATCAGCACTGTAAGATAAGAAGCATTCTGCTGAACTCTCGGATCTTTAAGCGGCCAAATCTCATCCGCCGCCGTTGCCAACTTCATCTTGCCCTTCTTATGAACAACCCCAGAGTCATCAACATACCCTTTGGGTAGCGTAAATTCATATTCCGTTGTAAACATTCTGTTAATCCTACAAATCATTTAGACGCGCTGGGTGAGTGGAAAGCTCACCCTGTGATATAATAAAAATTATTAAAAAAAGCGACTCTGTTTCAATCAACCTGCCGTTTAGCTGGTGCGCTTAATCTCAGCGCATCTGAAAGAGATTGTTTCTATAAGTATAGCGCTACGCATAGCATTTAGTTCAGATACGGACCACTCAGACGGCCAGGCGCCAATTAGCATGAAAACAGCAACCGGCGTAGTGCCGTCGAGATCATACACGGTCACTGTAATATCCTCTACAGCCCAACCGGCCCCACCAGCGGCAACAGCTCTCTCTTGTAAAGCCGTATACATCGCCACGTCATCTGTCTGGCCTTGCTCGCAGATCACCGCTGGGTGCGTTGTTAGCCCTCCCAGCGACTTTACAACAGGGGTAGGATCATTGCCATTGCGATAATCAATTACATCAATTTTCGCTCCTATTCCCTGTATCCTCTGGAAACCCCACTGTGTTCCCATCCACTCAAGGCCGAAGTTAATCGATCTGTTCGGCGGTACCTGTGCACTCCCCATAAATCCATCCCTCACTTTTCAAAAAAATCTTCCATCCATCTTAACAAAAAAACAGCGTTTATTCGGCGCTAGATTCTCCGCCAGCACCTTCTACCATTTGCGTTATCCTAAAGATCACAAACTCCGCTGGTTTTGTTGGCGCTATTCCCACAGTGCAGATCAACCTGCCATTCGCAATATCATCCGGGCTCATGGTATTCCTGCTGACATCAACAAAAAATGCTTCCGCCGGCGTTGTCCCCGCCAAAGCCCCAGCTCTCCAAACCGTCGTCAAAAAGTTAGCAATAGTACGCTCAACCTGTGCCCACAAAGTCTCGTTGTTCGGCTCAAACACTGCCCACGTTGTGTTCACCTTGATTGATTCTTCAATGAAGATAAACAATCTCCGAACGTTGATATACTTAAAGCTTGCATCCACAGAGCATGTTCTTGCACCCCAAACCTTAAACCCTTGCCCAGGGAAAGAACGAATCAAGTTAACACCTGCTGGGTTTAAAATGTCCTGCTCGCCTTTGTTATAAAAGCAACTCAGCCCAGTGCAGCTAACATTCTCGTTCGCCGGTGCCTTATGAACACCCCTTTGAACATCAGAGCGGGCATAAATTCCGGCAATTGCGCCAGAAGGCGGAATGCTTACCTGCCGCTTGTCGAGCACATCATAGGTTTGGATCCACGGATGATACATCGCTGCATAAGAAGAATCAATTATCGAGCGATGTTGCAGCAATTCATCCACACGAACAACATCTTTCGGCGCATCCAGGATTGCCATGCGGTTGCCCATGTTGGCGCAATGAGCAACAAGCGAAACAGCAACAGAAGGCTCTGTAATGCCCGGGATTGCCAATATGCTAACGATATTGTTCTCCAAAAATGCCTGCAGGCCTGTTCGGTTAGAAGGTCCTTTATCTTCGCCCATAAAGACAGACGGATCAATCTTTGAAATGCTGCCGTCCGAGCCACCGCCAAGAGTTAACACAGCCCTTTCAAGATCCTCTTCAAATAACACCTGCATAATGGACCGTATGCCACCCACAGCACCCGCTTTTTCATCTGGCTTGTTCCCGCCACCATTAAACTTAACAGCAACTAATCCACTCTTTCCAAGGCGCTTTTCAATGAAGCTCGAAGACAGCTCATTAAGGTTAACAAATTCATACTTTTCAACTGCTCCATCATAATCAACCTGCACATTAATCTCGCAAGTTGAAATGGTCTTTGCTGCAATAAGGTTGGTGTCTGCAACACCTGGCTCAAATGCCTTTTCGGTTATGATCGCATTGCCCACAATCTTAACAACCTTGTTATACAGCAACCTTTTTCCGTCAGAGAAAACAATTGTGTCACCCACACCGAAACCTGCAACAGATTTTAAGATATACTTATTCTCCTTGGGCTGCTCTTCTAAAATCTGCGTTTTGCTCCTTGAACTTTTGGCGAAAGTAACTACCATATTATTTCCCCAAGATCCAGGATCTTTTGCCGAAATCAGCAACTTCTTGTTGCCACTTTCTCTGGAAGCGGCCTTGGCATCCGGAGGAGCGACCCGCATAACATAACATCTGGAACCACCATTTTGAAAGAACTGGTAAACGCTATATGGAAGGTACCTATACTCTCCATATAAACTTTCGCTCAAAAATCCTCCAAACTTTCTTTGGTATTCAGCAAAACTAGTCACCAACTCCGGAGTCCCTCTGACCTTACCTCTGGTTGCCAAACCGATGAATCCAGCTGTGCTTGTGCTAACCCCTTCAATCGACTTGGAACCACTTTCAACCTCTTCCACGTACACCCCGGGTGATAAGTATTCAGCCATACTTAGTCGATTTCAAGTCATAGACTCAAAATCTTCCCCCTTTCTAATGTTAAATAAATTTTTATATTCAATGCCAAAAACAACCACAAATCACTTGCAACGCCTCCCTCTTCTGCTTCGCCAACAACACAAGAGCACAACGCCAAGCGTTCTGGAGCCAAAATCGGCATTAAACCCGCATTAATTAAGCACCGGAACCAACCTTAACCAGCAATACCCTTCAATTCGCAATAACACTTGCCTGCCCCGGAGCCACCGGCCGGATTTGCCCTGCATAAGCGCACTGCAAAGAACCATCAATCCCGGCAGCCGGCTGTCCGCCAACAATAACAGCAGCGCAACATGGTTGCCAACCGCCAGCAAGCATCGGCGTGCAGGGTTGCGGTGTTAAAACGCCCAGTGCCGCAGCTGTTGCCGATGCCACCGCCGGGTTTGTCAACGAAGAACACAACCCAAAGGGAATAATGTTAACATTTGGAGCGGCATCACTCATACGCGCTACCGGCTTGCCTTCCAAAAAAACTTTGCTCTCTGGCAGAACATTAAGTTGTGTCGGCATGGTTCCAAACGAACACGCCAGGCTCACACCGCCAGTTAACAAAAGCGCCACAGCCTCACCTCCTCACATGACCTTTAACATGAGATTATTTTCAGCCATACTAAAAGTCTCGGTTTGCAGCTTTCCATCATTTGAAAACATAATTATGTAATCCCTGCAATCCGATTTTTTACTCACAAACACACTGAATATCCCATCGTCATTCGCAACACCAACATACGCTTTAACAATCATGCTACCTTCCTTATACTTGCCAATCAAAGCCTTGTTGATCTTATATTCTTCGCAAGAATATTTCTTCAGCACAGTAAATACCTCCAGCTGCAGATCCACAGGGTCAACAACAGCCAAAGTTGCACCCACCAGAGGCAGCTGCCCCGGATTGTTTACCACTAAAATGTCGCTTGCCTTAAAGTCAACAAATTGAACGCGGCTTCGCGACCGGCTCTCAACAGCATACACATACACATACGTGCACGGATCTGCATTGCCATACAAGTTAACACAATTCAACGGTAGCCTAGAGGCCATATTTGGCACCAGCGGTGTTTCTAGCACAAACCCAAGCGCCGCTATGTCGTTCAGATCTATTTCTAGTACTTTTGGATAAAATTTTCGATGCTCGATCCTTAATCGAAACACATCGCTTTTAAGATCAATGAAAACATAATGACCAGTTGCTTTTCTTATTGGATGAACACGCTCTTCATCAACATAAAAAGCAAAATCAGAGACACCTATTAATCTATCATCCCAAACATCCCGCAATGCCAAAACAAGCTGAACGGTATGGGTTATCGATCTATCCAAACGAATCATCTCCTCCCACCAAATTTGTATGTGCCACGCATAACATAAGGAGCATCCACAATCCGCTCAGACGAGAGAAGGATTGGAGCAATATCATAATAAAGCGCCAATTGAACTGGCCTACTAAGGGCCGACCAGATCTTCACCTTTTCATCAAACAACAACCGAGACTCCACAACCCTGGCCAAAGGCGCTTCTGCAGAACTTGCCTGATTAACAAAACTGCTAATGTCTATCTGCTGCATGTCATAAATCACCTGCGCAACCTTGGCGATTATCTTCTGCGAATCCAACGCCTTAACACCAATCTGAGCAGAAGCATTCACATACAGCATGTAATAAAGCGTTAAACTATGAGGTGGGTATCTCAACTTATTATCTTCTAATTGAACCATTCTAAGATCTGTATGCTCCAGATTTTCTTTCAAATCATAAAGGAAGATACCCAGCGTGTAATCCGCATTTTCATCAGCTGGAGACGCAAAATCGATTGCCTGTGGATTAAGCAGCGGTTCTGGGCACAGCTTGCCCCGCAACGTTTTCAATAGATACGCCCCCACATCCGAAATAACTGTATACGCTGCCATTTGAACCTTCACCTCCATTCTAGCCCTGCTAATCTCTACCCGCCTTCATTGGGTGCTCATTACCTTCATCAAATCTGCGTTTTCCCTTGCGTCTTACGCAGGAAGCAATACAGATATCAATCCTAAGATTTTCTCTTCGTGTGCAACAGGGAACATCGCCGCATATTTGGTTGACGATAACGATCTTGCATTCACCTGGAAGGTGGCTACGCCATAATCCCGAGGAATCATCAACACAGAACCCAACTTTGCCTTCTCCGACATCATCTCACGCTCCCGCGGGACCTCATCTGCTTGGTCGCTTTTGTCAGCACGACAAAACACAACCACATCATTGCCTGCTGTAAACTCATGGACTTCATTCTTTTCAACAGCGCAACCTTTGCCATCTTTCCAAACATAAGTCCCGCCCCGCGACGACATCACCCCATCAAGCGGCAGGTAAATATCTCCGTTGAGTTGCCAATTAGCAAGAAAAACCGCAGGATTATTGCCCTGCAAGGCATCGTTAAGCGTAGCAAGCAACAGCGAAGCATAAACGTCATCCGCCGTTTGTTTTTCCACCTCAGCATAAGCACACAACTCTATAACTTGCCTTTCCTTCTCCCCAATTCCGCTCCCACCCCAAAAGCCAGCAACCTTTTGCCTAATCTCAGCTTTTGTTTGTGAGCTGGCAACCACCTTGCTCAAATCACTGGCCACCATCGAAGCGATCTTGGCCTTAAGCCGAGCAAGATCCGTTGGCATTGGTTCTCCACTAACAAGCTTGGCTGCAATCAAATCTCCAGCATCCTCCAATGCGGCAGCCGCCAATCCGGCAGCCGGTGCAGAAGAGGTGGCAGTTCCCAAAAGGTCATTCACCCCAGATTCCAACGGCTGCATATTTGATAGTGGGCTTAGTTGTTGGATTTCTCCATTCAAAGCAGCAAACGCACCATCAACTTGTTCCACCGCTTCAAGGGTTGCCGAATGCAATTCCCTTTTTAAAGCTTCCATCTCACCTTTCAGCGCGGTTTTCTCTTGCTCTATCTCCGCAAGTCGTTGCATATCAGGCTGCTCTGCCGCAAGCTCTGCTCTTTTAGCCTGCTCCGCTTCAATTAGTTTCTTGTTCTCCGCGATTTTTGCATCCACAGCATCAGTAACATTCCCGATTTGCGCACTTACAAGTTCGTCTCGTTCTCCTTGCTTCTGCAGCAAGCTCTGCGCCAGCGATTTAGCAATGCTGTGGTCTTCCGCATCTTGCGATATTAACAACCTTTCTGCTGCAGCCCGCAGCTCACTAATATCTGCAGACAAGCGTTTACTCTGCTCCTCGGCCATTTCTTCAAGTGTTGTCGCCCGCACATCTTTCTCTATTCCTAGCCGCACGTTTTCATCACACAAAAGCGCAATGCTTGCATCAATGGCAGCAAGCCTCTCATCAAACGACTCTCCTCTCTCACGTTGCTCAACATCCAACGCCATCATTTTTTCTCGCAACTGGATAAGTTCCCTTATGGCAGCGGCTTCGTCTTGGTCTGTTTGTCTCTGCAAATCTTCCCGCTTTGCCTCCAGTTCTTTCGCCGTCACAAGATCATTGGCATCTAATGCTTCTTCCAGCTTCTCTGTAACAAGAGCAAGGGACGCATTCAATTTATCCTGCTCTGAGCCACCATTCATTCTGTTTTGAACCTCTGTTTTCAACCTCAAAAGATCGTCAATCAAAGACTCAGCATTGGCAGCAAAAATCCCCAGAAAACCATCATCTCGAATCATTGCTTTTGCTTGATTCACATCTCTCAAAACCTCATCCAAGCTGGCGATCTTCTCTTCATCGTTCAATCTCAACAAATCCGCCTCTGCAAGAAGAAATACGTCTGCGCTTAATTGCTCAATAGCAGGCACGGCAGCGTTCAGCAAACCTTCCAACACCGGTGAGCGCTCACTCGCCTTAACTGCCTTTTTATAATCTGCCGATTCGCCGCTGTTTAATGCCACCTTATAATCAGCAAGAGCAGATTTCTGCATCTGTGCAATCACATCACGTTCGCCAGTTTTATCTACCACACGCTGGCCAGAAATATTCTCCAAATTCACAATCTGCCCCACCACTTTTCTGGCATCTAAAAAACTATTGTTCACCGCCTTAGAAACAACATCCCTCTGCTTTTGTTCGGTTGTTTTTGTTATTATATCCGCAGACGCCAAAGAAGTTTCTGCAAGAGCATCTGCAGATTCCTTTATCTTGTTTTTTGCTGTCTCTAATGCTTGCCCATATTCCGTGTATTCGGTATAGACCTTTTCTTCTTCATCGTCGTCGCCATTGGACACAACAGTAACTCGAGACATCATGGCAATCGGCATTTCTGTATCAACGCGCGAATCAACCAATTGCAACACCAGCCATTTGATTCTTTGCTCCACCTGCTCCTGTAATTTGGTTACCTGATTTTTCTCATTCTGGCCAGCTTCCTGCTCTATCAACCACGCATGAAGCTTAGCCAACGCAGCCTTTTCGCCATCTAACACCTGCATAGCTACTGTTTTTGAAATTGGCGCAAATATCCTGCCAATAGAAACTATCTCATCTGCATGAGCAGCTGCCGCACTTGCATCGGATTGCCATGCGGATCGTTTATCCCGCAAGCTATCTAGTTCCGGCAAAGAGTTTAAGTCATAAGGGTTTACCAAACTAAAGATATCAACAAATGCATGATTAACAAAATCATAGGTCTTGCCAAGAATATCGGTGTAATACCGCACAGGCAACTGGGCAATAATGCTAAGACTTACCGCCGGACCACCCGGGGAAACATCCCAGATATTATTCGCAGAATCGAGCTCGTACCAAGTGCCTTCGCTGCCGCTACCTTGAGTAGTACTTTCTTTGGGAACAAGATCTGATTTATAAAAGGTTTTCCCTTGGCCCACAGGCGAGCCCGCCGGAATATCTGCACCCTTTGCCGATTCTTTAGCTATCTCACACAACTCTGAAGAAAGGCTCCGAAGAGCTATTGCATGCTCCCCTATGACTAGCGTGCCGTTCTCAACTTTGACAGGATCCCAATGGGTCATTGGGAGCGCAAATTTAATCTGTGTCAACAAAAGCGGCAATGCAATAACAACGCAAAACAAAACTGATTTTATCCACACCATCTTAAAGATCCCAAACCTTTTGCTCGTCATCTAGTTCCCCTCCCCAGCAAAAATGATCATTCAGCACGCAAGGCAAACACTCCTCCAGATTTATCAAATCTCACGGTGTCGATCTGCCGCTTGTTTGCATCATAAAGCGTTGCTTTTAGGTCTTCAGGCCTTTTGGCAAACTGCACAGGCAGTACCGCTTGTTCATCCAGCGGGCAGTATCTGTCGATTGTGAACGCTTTCCCATCCTGCTCGACGAACACCTTGAAGGTTTTTGCTTTCTCGTCATCAAGGCAAAGGCTAAGTTCTGTTAGCGGCAGGCCACCGGAACCAAAACCCGCCCATTGATAAGTGCCCAACTGAACCTCTTCCTGCTGATCAGCCGCAAACAGCTCTGCCTTTCTTTGGTCTTTCGCCGCCTCTTGTGCTAATGCTGCCTTTGTTTCTGCAACCTTAAACAAAAGCTCCCCGCTCTGTTCTGCTCCAGAAAATGTGGCGGCATCCAAAACCTTATCATTGGCGAACAGCCTTACCTGTGGTTCGCAGCAACCCGTGATTTCCGGTGGAAGGAATATCAACTGCTCAGATAGCTCCGTTTTGCCCCCTCCTATGCTGTAGCCATCAACCACCACATCGTAATGAGTTGCTTTGGTTTCGTAACCATCAGGAATTGTCAACCAAAGCACGGATTGCAAAGAATCAATGTTATCTCTTATAGCAAAGCGCGGCCTTTCCACACCAGATGAATTGCCAGAGCCCACAATATCAACCAAAACACTTTCTCCTTTTTTGAAGGCTGCAATCCAACCGCAAGTCTCTTTATCCAACGCGGCAAGCGATTCATTATAAGCAATCAAAGCTGCGAAAACATCCATTTGCGCCTGATCATATTCCTCTTTCGCTTGCGCAATCTCCTCAAAAGTAGCCTGACCAACCAGATTCTTCGTTTTTACCATTTCATAGCTTCGTTTCACACGCCCGCAAATTTCCACTGATCCACAATAGGCTTTGTGCAACGCCATCAGAGCGTCATAAGAACTCGTTAAGCTTTCACGCACATCCGCTTTAAGTATTGCCTCGTCTCTTATGGCCGCTTCTTTTCGTTGCAACACCTCCAATAACATATACTTCTCATCCTCAAAATACCTAGTCCCATCAAATTCCCGCTTAAACCACTCCATTGGAATCCTGATCGTAAAGAATATAATTCTAATCTTAAACACTGGGGCCCAAGGACGATCAACCGTTGTTAAAAACTGCTCGTATTGGGGAATTAACACATCCCAATTTATCGGGTTCGCAGAATTCACATACGCCGACAGCGGGCCAACTGCCCCACCCCATTGGCTACAATAAACTCCCCAAATGGCATTAAGCGCAACAATCGCAAGCGCTCTCTCCGCCTCCGCCTCGCGAACATCTCGCCGGTGCGCCATTGCAAACTCAATCATCTTCTCTCGTTGCCCTCGCGGGATAACACAGGTTGCCAGCGGATTTTGAAGAAGTGCACCCACCGCCGACACACCGCTTAGCGTTCTCAGCTTTTCGGCTTCTCGCTCTAACGATAGTTTTAACGTTGCCAAGCTACGCGTTTTTTTGTCAATTGTTGACTGTAAAAGCGTTATATCTGCTGGTTTGGCATGATTACACGCCAACAGCGCTTGCATTTTAGCAAGATTTGCACTCTCGCTATCCAGATCTAAAGACCCCGACTTAATCTGCTCTTGCAAACCATAAAGCTTTAAAAATGCAAGCCGAGTCTTTAATGCAACTTCAAGTTCCCTATCCTCAATTGCATACCTTAAACGCCTCGTTTCGTCATCAATCGTTGCAACCTTGGTAAGCAAATCTGCTTCCTTAGGCAAACCATGTTTCTCTGGAAGTTTTATGCTCAGCAACAGGCTGAATCGCACCGTGGATTCTTTTTTCCGGATATCTTTAATTGCTTCCAAAGCTTGCTTGCGTTTTACTTGCTGCAACGCCAATTTCGCTCGCAACGCTTGCAATTTAGGGTCTGCTGCTATTGCCAATCTTACCAACACTTCCATATCATAGCCAGCAGTGCAAAATACTTTAAACGAGCATCCAAAACAGACACACAACACAACCAGCGCAACCCAAATACATACAATCTTCCTTGAAAATTTTATAAGCATATCAACTCAACCTTTCAACCGAGAAAAAAACATAAGGTTTATCCAATGCTTCAAAGTAAAATGTGTATATAAATTGGCCGATCTTATATTTGCTAATATAACAATCATCCTGCGAAGTTTGTTCGTTCACGGTAAACACATTATCAAGGACCTTTTCTTTTTGCAGCTGTTCATATCCTTTGAATTTATTAACCCCGCTCGCTCGCATAGCATCAATAACACACATTTCTTCCACTGTTACCTTTGTGAGCCCATCAACAAAATTCCCTTTCAAGCAATTCGAAAGCTTTAATCTATCGAATGCAGCAATAGTTCCCGGATAAAAACTCGGGGCAACAATAAAAATCTTATAAACAGATCCAGTTGAATCCGCATCTCTGTCAATTGCAATCACTGCATCAACATCCGGGCAGCTTATCAAAAGCCTAATATCACCACAGTTGTAGATTACTTGCCGGCCAACAAAAACATCTTTTAAGGCAGCAATATCAAAACCAAGATACGAACTCAAATCCGGTAAATCATTGCAGAACCGCCCCTTATAAACCTCGGCTCCCGTTTCATCGCACAACGTCCCCATGCCATTCTTTTTTCCATTTACAAACCCACCAACATACATCAACTTGCCATCTTCTGCATAAAGCGATCCACTACCAGTGAACAGATTATCTAAAAAATCCCCCTCAAACTTAACCTGATCATTCTCGTAATATAAAGTTCCAACCCCATTAAACCGATTATTCTTAAACTCCCCGCGATACAAAACGCAGCCATTGCTGTCATAAAGAGCCCCCAGGCCACCAGCAACCCCAGCAACCAGCCCCCCTTCATAAACAGCCTGACTTTTCCTCGAAAACACCTTGACTTGCCCGGTGTAGTTCTTCAAAGAATTTGCATCATAATAGCATTCTTTTGCAGATGGATTCTTCCCGAACTTCATCCTTAAATATAATTGCGGAAGAGTAACTACCGCCACATACCACAAACACAAAAGAACAACCACAACTAACAACAGCTTCCCTACCGACTTAGAAATCAAGTAAGTTCCCAGCCGATAATAATCCCGAAAGCCATTCGGTTTTTTAAGCGAAAACAAACTATCCTTTAAAGTTGCGAACTTTCCAGAAATCTTATCAATGGGGTTGAGCTTGTTCTGAATATCCATGCCTTTGCTGGTTATGCCAGAAAACAGATTCCAAAATTGGTTTTTAACCCACCCAAAAGTATTCTTAGCACCGCCCCAGATAAAATCGAACAAAACGTCACCCCGCAATCATCTACTCCGCCGTTTGGCGCCCCATTCCGCAACTAGCACCATCATTCAATATCATTTAAAAACTCAAATGAAATGTTGTCAGATTTGCTAGAGAAATATTTATCGCAAACCAAAAGGTACCACCTTGCCACTTTATCTTTCTCATATTTCTGCAACACTTTAGCGAACTCTGT
The DNA here is from genome assembly GCA_031267245.1 of Oscillospiraceae bacterium. Classification (GTDB taxonomy): domain Bacteria; phylum Bacillota; class Clostridia; order Oscillospirales; family Ruminococcaceae; genus BNZN01. The sequence continues at coordinate 1,967 of JAIRZL010000033.1, read as the reverse complement.
TCGCGCTTTATAAAATTCCTTCGCATAAAACAACTTTATCCCGTTTTCAAAGATCACCCTCGTTAAGAGTTTTTGGTTCTTTTCTTCCACATCACAACCATCTAACACCTCAAAAAGTTCAAATCGTCGTTCAATACCTGGCACGCCAACAAAACCCAAATATCTCACACTGTGTTCTTTTTTTGTATCATCAACCAAAGACCGCGTGACTGCCGTTCTTACCCCCACACGCCGGAGCTTTGGCACCAATTTCACCAATCTTTCAACATCACGCGAGCCCGCCACAGGAAAGGCATTGTTATCGTCCCCAACAATCCCGCACACCGCATGATCTTTGTGAAGCAAGGTCACAAAATCCAGCTCTTCGCCATCACTAAAACCTGTTCTAATATCCCCCAGCACATCCAACGAATAATCAATAGCTTCTCGTGCTTTATCTTTGTCAAACAACGCCCTCATAATGCCAAAACCCAAAGTGCTGGCCAAAACCACCCCGCCATTCCGCACCGCGCAACCATTAGCAATCCTAAACAATTGGCTTAAGAACTCGATCGTGTTCATTCCGTCGATCCGAACAAATGACCTAGAGATCCCTGCCTCAAACAAATCTCCAACCCCTTGTAAAACAAAAATTAAATCGGTTTCAAAATGGTCTCCAATGTTTAGGTTGTTAACATTCGCATCTCCAAAAAGCTTAAAAACCACCTCAGAAACAAACTTGTCGTAATTCCCTTTTATCTGCTTTAATTTATACACACTATTGGCAACGTCTTCGCACATTTTGTTAAATGTTGTGTTGATACGATAAAACTCATCATTACCTTCATCTAACAATCTAACGTTATAATCTCCCCTTGCAACACTTTCAAATGCACCTTCCAATTTGCTCAATGGCCGCAACGCCTTCTTAAAGAGGAAATAGGTCAGCAGAAGAAGAGCAAGAATAATAATGCTTGCAAACATTGCATATCTTAATGATTCTTGCGCAATATCATAAGGCAAACTGCTTACATCCACCAAAATTAATAACACACCCAGAATCTTCCCATCTTTATTTTTAATCGGTGATGAAGATACAATCCAGTCTCCGCAATCGTTAGTAAGCACATTGATTTCGATGCCGCCAGTTTTTAATGTGTCATAAAATTGAGCACACGCAGATTCCGAATATAGGTTCTCAACCGGATAGAGGAAGTTATTAAAGCTCGATGGCCCCACCACAAGACAAGGATCCGATTCGTCTAACGTTTTATTCAACAACAACTGGCTATAGCACCCAAAGCCCTCCACACCATCAAGAACCTGCGCACGCCTATTTGTAAGCTCCGATTCGGCCAATATCGCATTATAAGCTTCCGAATAGCTTGACCAACTATTGCAGAGCTCGTCAACCATATCAATCGGCATCGTTTTTAAAACCTGCGATCGCAATTCAATCGCCAATTTATATCTCATTTCATATAACTCTGTGTGAATATTTAACAAGTCAACGTAACCCAATGCGCAAAAGGAAACAATAACAAATGAAGCAATGATTCCCATAAGCCGAAAAATCACACCGCGTCTTCGCCAGATGAATTCTCTAGCCACCTGGTATAGCAACATCAAGACCACACTACCAACGAAAGATAGGCAGATAAATTCCGATGCCCGGGCAAGCGCCACTGTCAACGGCACCGAAAACTTCTGGATATCAATCGGTATCCCATCATTCCAGGCGTGCACCTTAACCTTATCGAATGTTGTTGCAGTCACAAGTGCAGCACAATCTTTTTTGCCATCTATGCCAACATATAATATGTCAAATGCCTGCAGCTGCTCATTGTTGTATATAAACTGCTCAACACTTTCCGAAATCACTTCATCTGTTAAAATATTATATTTATAGATCAAATTGGTTTCTGAATCAGAAAAAACAAATCCACTATCATCGGCAGACAAGAACCCAATCGCACTTTGCGCCGCAT
>JAIRZL010000015.1 GCA_031267245.1 Oscillospiraceae bacterium | reverse complement strand
GGAGCTACCTCAAGTTTAGGTATCACTAAAGCAGATTTTTTTTGGTCTATGCATCAATTACAATTATAACCAAACGCTACTAACTCAGCCCATTCTTGCAAGGCTTGTCTTCGTAAGACTTGTAATGACGCACAACGAATGCATTGGTGAACCACCAATGCATTCGTTTGCTGTTCCGTGCGCTGCTGACACCCATGATTATCCCTGCAAAGAACGTTTCAGCGATGACGATCAACAAACTGATCTCTGCTCGAGTTTTTAGTCTGCAACGTTTGTTTCCATTACTACTTCTGCTTCCGCTGCAAACAAATCACCCCAGCCGGACCAATCGGCATCGCCTGCTGCTTGCGTCGGTTCTGTGAGTTTGCCTACATCTTCTGCACCTTCGTCGCTGGCACGTAGCGGTGAGTACGCTTCTGGCTCGTCCTCTGCGGCGTTTGCCGTTGCTTCTTCCTCCGTCACGACGGCATCGCCTTCTTGCATGGCAATAGCAGTTTCTGGCTCTTCTTGTTCTGTGTTGGTGCTAGCCTTGTCCGCTACAAGATCTAGCTCAGTTATGTTGGCGTCTGTACCACCAGCTTCTGGCTCTTGTTCGCCACTTTCTGGTGCCGCTTCGTCCTCTTGTTCTGCGTCGCTGCTTGCCTCGTCCTCTTTGATGCTTTCTTCTTGCTGCAAACCAGTTTCTTCTTCTACGGGGGATTTGTTGCCGCCTGACGCTTGCTCACTTTCTTCATTTCCTTCATTTTGGTTGCCGTCGTCGTTGCTAGCAACTGTCCGTTCTTGCTCCTCTCTCGCGCCATCAGCTTGGTCCGTTTCCTCTTGACAGGTTGCACTTCCTGGTTCCTTTTGTGCGCTAACTACGAAATTAGCAGAAATCTTGCGACCTTCTGGTGTGCTGGCCAGCACCTGTGTGATAACCCCAAATTTTTGGATTTCGCCAGGCTCAAGTGTGGCCAGCAGCAACCCACCATAGTGTTGTGAAAGATCAGTGCCCTCCCAACTTTTGTTCTCGGAATTAAACATGTAGGTGATGGCCGTGTCACCTTCGAGCCTCACGCCGAACGCTGCGCTCTCACTTCCGTTATTCGGCAATATCTCACTGGCATGCACGGACACGTTCCAGGGGGATTCGTTTTGCAACTCAAGAGTCGTGGATGCGTAACTAACTTTCCCATCCAACGGATTTCTCTCAATCTCCCTGTCGAATAAATCAAAATTTAGGTCCATGCCCACGACTGCAATGCTCGGTGCTTGGCCATCGCTGCTCGGGGCCTCCCCTGCAATAGTAATCGTGTTCCCATGGACGGCTCCTACCGTTTCTTTTGCCAAAAAAACATAAATTGCCACGGCAATTATTGCAAGCTTAACACAGGTTAGCAAAAATAGCTTGAAGTTCATAGGATGTTGTTTCATAAGTCCATACCTTCGATGTTTTGTGTGAGATATCATGCTCATTTGATTTTTCTTGGAAACCGGAAGTCAGTTACCGTACTTCGATGATTAACCTTATAGCCGTTCTTTCCTCGTTATCGATGGTCACATTCGCAAATGCAGGAATGCATATCACATCGATACCTGCAGGAGCGAGATAACCTCTTGTTATTGCTATTGCTTTAATTGCTTGGTTTACTGCACCTGCTCCCACGGCCTGCACTTCCACCTGGCCTTTTTCTCTTATCACGCCTGCTATAGCCCCTGCCACAGAGTTTGGCGCTGATTTTGCAGAAACTTTAAGTATTTCCATTATTCCCATTTCTGTTACTTGCCCCCTAAATTCATATCTTATGTTTAGTTTACACTATTTTTCGACGAACTGCAAGTGTTTGCGCGTTATTTATTTTTTGTTGACAAAAATAAATTAAATTATGCACACTGCATATTTTGACAGCTGCCGCAAAGCACCAATGGCTTAGCGACCGCAATTGCTGGTGCCCTCGCCTCAAAGAGCAGGGCATAGCATCGTGTTTAGTGTTTCGGCACGCGTCCCCTTTTTGCAAACCGTTGCCCACCAACACAAGCGGAAGCGGTGATAATGCATATACGCTGGGGTTGGTGTCCAAGACATTGATCAGCTCCGGCAGAGCTCCAACAATCCAGGTTGCCAAAGGTGAAGTCATTCCCCGCCAAAAATAGCCGTTTGGCCGCCGTCGCCCGGGCAACCTTGTTGCAACACAAACAGCCGACTGTGTTTGGCTGGCGGTTCTTCCGTTTATAGAGAAAATAAAAGCAACAAGCTGCTTCTGGAACAGTCCCCAGAGTGCCAAGATGCGATTGGCCAACACAGACAGCGCCGCCAACGTTGGTTGTTTTAGCTTGGTGTGGCTGCCGCGCCGGCGCCGTTTACGCCCGGATGTTTTAGCAAAAATCAGATCTCGAAACACATAGCATGCCTGTTTTGGCCCTTTTTGCCAGCCTTGCCAGCACGTGGCAGAACAAACAACGTCGATATAGTTGAGCAACTATGATTGTTTCTTTTGGACGGGTGCCGTTTACGCCCGGATGTTTTAGCAAAAATCAGATCTCGAAACACATAGCCAACGCCTGTGAGTCGGTTTGGGCATAACAAACACAGCAATCCACGCCGGCTGATGGCAGCCATTTAAGTGAAAAGCGAGCAGCCAACAAACTGCACGAAGGGCCGCCTCGTTTGGTCTTTGCCCGGAAAACAAACAAATGCGCTGCCAGCTAATGGCCAACAAGCCATAATGAAAACTGATCAGCCTGTTCAAGAGATTTGATCTGTGTTAGGCCGCGATCGCTATAGGCACGAAGAAACAAACTGCTTCACGGCAACACGCCGCCCTAGAAAAGCACTCCTCCTTGGGACAACGGTTTTATTGCCCTTTGTGCGCTACGCCCCGGTATCGCGCCTGTATGCGGCTTGCCCCGTTGCGACCATCTAACACGCGGGTTCGTTTTCTGGTGTGTTTTCGTCTTTTTGGTCTTGCGGGTCCGTAGAATCGGTGGAGTTTTCTGCGCTTTCGGCAGGTGAGCCTTCTTGTGCCGCTTTAACTGACAGCTTTATTCTTTGTTTTTCTTTGTTCATTTCTAATATTTTGGCCTTTACAATATCCCCAACATTAAAAATCTTCGCCGGCGCTTGAATAAACTCTGTAGAGAGCTCTGAGATATGTATGAAACCATCGATCCCGGGAACAATACCAACAAAAACGCCAAAATTCTTAATAAGGAGGATGGGCACCTCTACCGTGTCGCCTTCTTTGAATTGTGATTCAGCTTTGACCCACGGGTTGTCTTCGTCCTTTTTATAGATTAATGAAATTCTGCCATGCTCAGGGTCCAAGCTTTTCACCCGAACTAGTATCTTGTCTCCCACATTGAAAAAAGATTCTATTTGTTGCACTTTCTTCCATGCGATATCGGAGATATGAACCAGGCCGTCTACCCCGCCGATATCAACAAATGCGCCAAAGCTAACCAAGGATTTTACAATGCCCTCGTATTGCTGTCCCACCTCTATTGTTTGCCATAACACTTGAGTTGCCGCTGTCTTTTTTTCTAGTTTTGCGATCCGGATCGAGCCCTTTGCTGATCTTCTTCTTTCATCAACGAACGAGCTTTTAAACGGGACTTCGGTGCCAATCAATGCGCGGGTGTTTGTGTATGGTGGGTCTGTTTGTGAGTTGTGAATAAAAACTTTAACTCCTTTGTATACCACAAACACACCAGCATCCAAAGCAGCAGTTACCAGCCCGGTTAAAATCGTGCCGGCAGCAACTGCCTCTTTAATTTCGTTGAAACCACTCTGGTTAACAATCCTTTTGCGTGAAAGCTCAACCAAACCGTCGGCATCATGAATCTTGACAACGGCTACCTCAAGTTCATCGCCCACCTTTATGGCATCTAGCTGCTCTATCAGTTCGGAGACTGCTATATAACCGGCGTACTGCGGCCCGATATCAACCTGCACCTCGGATTGAGCTATTCCTGTGATCACCCCTGTGATTTGGTCGCCAACTCGCAACTTCCCAAAAGATTTGTCTAATTCCTCGCTAAAGTTAAAACCTTGGTCCTCAACCGTTGTCATATGATATTTAACCTCCTCAACAACCCCGGAGGTAACCGCCCCCGCACAACCCGAATTCAATCGTGGCAGCTAAAATCAATTTCCTTCAGAGTCGAAAAATTTTCTTGTCCAGGCTGTTTCTTTAAAATTAAGGTACGCACCAGTAAACCCGTTGTTTCGCTTCTTTTTTGTCGCCGGCAAATCAAAAAAACCTGCTATTTTACCAGCTACTCGCAACGAACATTCTCGAGGCTGATGCGATTCTGTGTATATTGTATCAAAAAATATTGCATTTGTATAGAGCTTTTTGGCATAAGTTTTATATTTTACTTTTGCCAGTTTGGAAGATCAATTGTGGTGCAACAAGAAATCCCTTTGGCTGCGGAGTTAATTAATTTTTGTACAGCAGTTTTTGCGGGTATTTTAATACGTTGCAACCAAAGTATCGGTGTGCGGCAAGGCTTATGATGTTCGATTCTGGCGATCTTTTTGTGTTTCTGATTTTGACGATATTCTGTAACATTTTCACACGTTCCTTATTTATAATGTTTTTTATGTTGGTTGTTATGTGCCACCCTCACTTTCTTTGCTCCGGCTTTGCTCCGGCTTTGCTCCGGCTTTGCTCCGGCTTTGCTCCGGCTTTGCTCCGGCTTTGCTCCGGCTTTGCTCCGGCTTTGCTCCGGC
>JAIRZL010000057.1 GCA_031267245.1 Oscillospiraceae bacterium | reverse complement strand
GTAATGGCTGTTTCGCTGAGGCTTTGTTTGTGTTATGTCGGCTGGGAAAGCAGAGCATTGCCTGCTGCGTGCGTTTGGTGTGTTCGCTGATCTGTGTTGTGGTTTTTCTGCGTTTTGCTGCGCTATTTGTGGCAGCCAGTTTTGTTGCACCGCCATTCTACCAATACCCTCCCTGTTCCCGTGATGGCTGTTTCGCTGAGGCTTTGTTTGTGTTATGTCGGCTGGGAAAGCAGAGCATTGCTTGCTGCGGGCGTTTGCTGTGTTCGCTGATCTGTGAACTTTATGTTACAATAGAGTTAAGTAAACAGACAACGTTAAAAGTGAAGGGAGTGCTTGTTGTTGGCGGCCCACAAGTTGCTTGTAATTGAGGAAGATAAGGCCACGGCAGAGTTGCTGAGAAAACACTTCGCGCAAGAAAAAATCGAAACAGAAATAGTTGTTAACGGCAATGAGGCCATGGGGCACTATGCCCGTGTGTTGCCGGACTTGATTGTTTTGGGTCTCGTTTTCCCGGGGGGCGATGGTTGCGGTTTGTGTAAAGAGCTTCGTGGGCAAACTAATTGCCCAATTTTGGTAACCAGTTTTAAGACAGACACTTTTACAAAGACGTTGGCGCTCGAAATGGGTGCTGACGACTACATTGTAAAGCCTTTTGACATTAAAGAATTGGTTGCAAGGGCCCGAGCTCTTCTGCGACGTTGGCGCGTGTATCGCGGAGAGGGGCAAAACAAGCCGTCAGCTGTTCATTACGATCAGTTGACGATCGATATGGTACGCCAGGAGTTGCAGCTTTGTGGTCAGAGAGTACTGTTGCCCAGAAAAGAGCTTGCGTTACTTTTCCTGCTTGCCACAAATCCAAATCAGGTGTTCAGTCGAGACCAGATTCTTGATGCTGTTTGGGGCCTTGAATATTACAACAATTCCCGCACAGTGGATGTGCATATAGCTCGGTTACGCAAGAAGCTCCACGGTATATCACCAAAATGGCAATTGGCAACCCGGTGCGGTGCTGGTTACCAATTCATTACCCAAGTTTGATCCGTTTGTTCTTTTTAGAACCCTGTGCTGCTCAGTACGGGGTTTTCTTTTTTTGACCTTATCCAGGGCCCGCGCCTCCACGAAACATCATGGCAGCCTGGTTCTTGGCACCCATGTCGCTGCTCGCTGATTTCAGCAATGACATTTTGATTCGCTTGACATAATCACGACAGCCAGAACTTTTCCCTACACGCTTACACGGCTAGCATAGCGCAAAGATTTGGCATCGCTGTCAATCGCCAAAAATAGTCGCCGAACGTTCCAGGCGAAAAAATGACCATCGGCCGGCATCGACGCAGCCGCTTGCTTGTTTGCGCGTTGCATCAGGTGTGCCGACCGCTTTTTTTGTTCCTGTTTTTTCGTTTTTTGTGGCTGAGAATTAGCCAATTCGCTCCGTTGTGTGCCGAAATGTTTCGGGTTTGACCGTGCCGTTGGCGTCCAGCAGGAGGTCTTTTATGCCTTGTTCTGCCGCAACCACGTCAGGAATCTGTGGCCTCGTTTGTGGATGCTTCGGCAAAAAAAGAGTACAACAGTCAGCAAATGGTTGAATTGAGATATCGTAAGTGCCGATGGCTTGCGCGATCTTGATGGTTTCCTTCTTATCCATGCCGATGAGCGGCCGAAAAACCGGGAGCGAGCAAACGGCATTTGTGCAGGTGATGGATTCCAATGTTTGGCTGGCCACTTGCCCTAAACTTTCGCCAGTAACCAATCCGCCTTCGCCCTGTTCCTGAGCGATGTCCTGGGCTATACGCAGCATAAATCGCCGAAGTAAAATGGTGAGAAGCTCTGCCGAGCAGTGCTTCTTTATCGTTTCTTGGATTTTTGTGATTTCAACCGTGTGCAACGTTGTGCGGCCGCAATATGTGTTTAATTTTAGCACCAAATTTACAACTTTTTGATGTGCAAGTTCGCTGGTGTAAGGCGGGCTTGCGAAATGCGTGCAGCTGATTTTCATTCCCCGCTTTGCCATCATAAAAGCCGCAACAGGGCTGTCAATACCACCGGAAAGCAAAACGGTACCTTTCCCGGTGCAACCAACAGGCAAGCCGCCGGCGCCTTCCGAACGGGCGTATGCGCAGAAAACGTAATCATGCCGAACATCAATCGTTATGGTCAGCTCCGGGTTATGCACATCAACCTTTATGTTTGTTTTTTTTTGTAACAGCCAATCTCCAACGAGTACGCATAAATCCCGAGATGTTGGCATGAAACGCTTGTCTATTCGCTTGGCCTCCACTTTGAATGTATTAAAAAATGCCTGTTCTGTGGCCACTTGCAAGCAACACAGCTTTATCGCGTCAAGTTCTTTTTCGCATTGCTTGGCTTTGCAGAGCTTGCTGATTCCAAAGACATGGGTTAATTGATCAAACGCTTTCGTAAGCGCATGATCTTCTCCTTCCTCTTGGATCACGAACACAGAACCCGAGTTGGTGATTGAAAATTGCCCAATGCTTTTTAGTTTTGCGTGGATGTTCGTCTGGAGAATTTGCATAAATCGTCCCTTGTTTAGGCCTTTGAGAGCGATCTCTCCCGGTTTGACCAGTATGCACTCGCAAAACATAAGCTGTTATCCTCTCTTTTCCATTCTACCGTTGGTTTTTCGCCGCAACTCTTCCGTTTTGGCTTGCTGTTTCGGGCAGCATCAGATACCCCAAGAAGCCGATTTCCACCCGCAGAAAAAGCTTCGGAATTGATGTTATTCGCCACGACCATCACTAATACCTGCCAGCGGTGGCAGCCACGATGGAACGATTTTTTATTTCTCCCGGGAATCTATAAGCCGCGCCGCATCAAGGGCAGCACCTAACGTACACACCACAACCAGCGACGGCTTGCTACCATTTTGTTTCTGGCTCTTTTTGCGCGTTCTGTCATTGCCGTTGTAACCATGGTGTTCGGCGATTGTTCTTCGGGACCAGACAGCGGTGGCAACTGGCAAAACGTTTTACGCAGCTCTTCAGGTTTGGCTTGCTGCTTGCGGCAGTTATCAGGCAAAACCACAGCTCTTGTTGTTGTCCACCGCCCCACCGCAAAATGCCAAGCGTTTACGCTTCTTTGTGCCTCTTTTGTTTGCCAATCAATCACAAAAAACAGATTAACGCAAAACGTGCCATACGGCCGGGCCAAAAACCCAGGCAATATAGCACGTCACAATTGTTTACAAAAACCCACCATGCCGTTTTGCAGGCCCTTAAAAACCCGATGGTTTCAAGTGGGGAACACCTCGCATGATTTGCGTTCCTTGCTTGCCGATGCAAAGCCCAGCAAAACAAGTCATACGCCCACAGGCAAGAGATTATCCCCGTTTCTTTAAGTGTTGGATTATAAAGAAACCGCAAAGGTCGCACACAGCAGGCGGCCATTTTGTTGCATACCTACGCGTTTGACTTGCCTTTTCTACCGCTTTTGTTTCTTGTGTCTTCCCCTTATTGCCGTTAGTTAGTCTCGCAGGCTCGCTCCCTGCCTCGGATGTGACCAACAACATATTGCTTCCACAGCCAGACGTTTACCTTTGTATCGTCGTCTGCCAACTTTTTCGCTCTGGCTGTCTTGTTCTCTCCCAAACTTCGGCGTGGGCCCAACAACCTTTCTGGCCGCTGTTACTTTTCTCCGTTGCTGCAATCGCAATCAGCTGTACAGCTTTCTGCGCAATCGCAACAGCCGGTATGGCTAACACGGAACGCAAAGAATGGGGAGCGCTGTTTGGGGATGATGCTAGTAACAGTTTCCCGGTTTCGCAGCGGCATCTAATACACGCAGCGGCTAACGCTCGTTGCTGTCTCCTGGCCACTTTTTCGCTCTGGCTGTCGTTCTCAACAAACTCCGGCGTGGGTCCAACAACCTTTCTGGCCGCCGTTACTTTTCTCCGTTGCAGCAATTGCAATCAGCTGTACAGCTTTCTGCGCAATCGCAACCGCAGGCATCGCTATCACGGAACGCAAAGAATGGGGAGAGGTATTTGGGGAAGATGCTAGTAACAGTTCCCGATTTCGCAGCGACATCTAATACTCGCAGCGGCTAACGCTCGTTGCTGTCTCCTGGCCACTTTTTCGTTCTGGCTGTCTTTTTCTCTCCAAACTTCGATGTGGGCCCATCAACCTTTCTGATCGGCGTTACTTTTCTCCGTTGTTGCAATCGCAATCAGCTGGGCAGCTTTCTGCGCAATCGCAACAGCTGGCATCGCTGTCTGTGAAAGCAAAGAATTCGGAGAGGCGCTCCGTAAAAAGTGCGGAAATAACTTCGAACTCCGTTTCGTCTTCTAAAAGGAGAAGCGTTTCTCCGTCGCCTTCTGCAACGACCTTAACAATAACTAATTCGTCGGCTTCCGGGCCGTCGGCGTCCACGCTGTCTTCCAGTGCCACCAGCGCCAGATATTTTGTTCCGTCTTTGACTAACTCGTCAAGGACCTCGAACTCGTATTCGCGATCGTTTTCGTCCACAAAAACAACAACTTCCGCCTCTTCTTCCACATCTTCCGCGGAATCCCAATCTGCTCTTGAGTCCTGTGAATCCATTTATAAAATCCTCCTGTAAAAGCAATCAAACTTCCTTTCCGAAGCATAACACAACTGTTGCCAAAAAGCAACCTCCCGGGGCGCCGCAGATTGGTGCAACTCCTCCTGTTTTTTGCCTGCCGTTGCTGTTGTGGGACAGAAGGTTTGGTGGTTGCACGCTCTGTGTAGATGCCAGGAGCTTGCTGCTGCTAGAAAGTTTTTTGCAAGAATTGCGTAAAAGGTATTGCTTTTTATTTTGTGGTGTGCTAAACTACTGGTAAGCTGCGAGAAGAGTGAGAAAATAACGCAGTGAAAAAATAAAATGTTGGAGGTAAAAGCATGAAAAAAAGCAAAACTCTAAGAGCTCTCAGTTTTGGCGTAGCCGCCATCTGCGCAGCCCCGAATTACGCGTTGGCCACGCCGAAAAGTTTGGCCGGCGTTTCTTTTGGACAGGTTATAGACGACGGCGTTACATTGACAGCTCTCGCCGATGGCGATGAGGCACAGGCCCCTTTGGCGGGCGAATGCGTTTTCTACGCGTTTTGGAAGCCAGAAGACGATGAAGCAGCTGGTCCAAACCAGGAGGTTGTGAAGGCCCTACAAAAAATCCAACCACCGACTGTTGGCGCTACACTGACAAGCCGGCTCGCAGGCAGCGCTGCTTTTTGGAGTTGGCTGCAGGCAGCGGCCGGCAATTTGGCAGATGCGTATGCCGCCATCGCCGATACAGCTGTTCCTGCAGCGAAGGCCGAAATCCAGCGCGTCGCCACGATCTTCGCGCCGTTTTATAACGCCGTCCATGGAACGGCAGCCGCGCCGCTAGATTCGGCCGCGAAGCTTCTTGCCGCCGACGCCGCGGCGTTGGCTGGAGCTTTTCAACCATACAGCCAGGCGCTTGCTGGAGGAGTTGTTGGTATCGCCGGTGAACTGGTCAGCAGTTACCGGGCTATTGTGCCGCTAACGCTACATCAGGGAGGCTTGACCCCAGACACAGGTAGGGCCCTTGCAAGTTCTGCTCTGACTGCGTCTGGCGGCGACATCGCCGTGGGGGACCCTTACTCAAAGTTGGTTTTACCCAAGAATCTACAAACGCTGGTTCCGAAACCAACCGGCGCTGTCAACTCGGCTGCTGCCCACGGCGCTTTCGCAGCGTTTACTGCCGCTTGTGCAGCTGGCTCAGACGCTATTGCGGCGCAAGCCGCCACAGCGAGCGCCGCCTTGCTTTACGATTGCGGACTGCTTTTCGGGGCGTTGGGTGCCTGGGCTGCTCAGCCCACGAAACCAGCTGACCTGGCCAGTTTCTTTGTTGGTGGTTGCGCCTCCGGGAAAACAAACCTTCCGGCAGATTATACATGGACCATCAGCGGCAAAAACGCGAACGATGTGTCGCTTTGCGTGACGGATGCGCTTGTCACTCTCGCCGGCTCTGTAAAGGTTCCCGCGTTGCTTGCCAAGGTTTCGCAAAAAGTGCCATCAGAAAAGGACCAAAAATGTGCAATAGAGTTGGCTGTTTCGACGAGCCAGGGGAAGGAAAAGCAGAAGCTGCGCGTTTTTGTAAATTTCCCGGCGCAAAAACCGACAACAGCGTTGCCATCCGGTGTAAAAGGCAAGGTTACAAATGGCAGCAGTGTAACAGCCGCAAAACTTAAGGAATATAAAACATCGACTGAAGAGGAAACGTTAGCAACAACGGACCAAGCTCTTACCGTGAAAGCGTTGGGCAAAAACTACGTTGGCGGCGCAATGAGCTTCGAAGCACAGCCAACGCTTTTCCCCGCGCCTGGTGCCAATGCTGCAGTGCCACGGGCTGCTTTCTTTTCCATCCCGGCGAAGGATGCAGACGTCGTGATAAATCTTGCGGCGCTTGGGTACGCAGTAACACCGTCCAAGATTTACCTTCGTGCCACACCGTTGATCGACGGCGCTGCGTTCGCGGAAAGCCTCAAAAAGACAGCAGGAACAGCGGCGAAAGCGAGTGCTGACGTGCCGGAGGAATTGGAGGGATTGGTAGACAGTAAAGAATTGTCGTTGCTTGTTGATGAAGACGGCAACATAACGATCCCTGCCGCGGCACTGGGCAAGAAATCTGGCGATTTTGCTCTCTTATCGGGCCCAGAGCCACTGGCGGCCTTCCTAGCAGAAGCACAGCAAAAAGTTGTTTCCTCGCAGGCGGCCGCTGACCTGGCAACCACATCAGCTGCAAAAAACGACCCCCGAGCGCCGGAAGCAGCAGCAAGCGACAAAACTGCAACAGAAGAAGCGGCGGCAAAAACAGCAGCAAAAACGGAAGCGCCAGCATCATCAGCAAAAGCTGAGGAAAAAGCAGCAGACACAGCGCCAGCAGCAGCAACATCGCTGGATGACCTTTTGAGCGAATTATCAGCTCCAGCTGCGAAACCAGCAGAGGCCTCGTCCGCGCCGCCAGCAGTAACGCCTGTAGATTTGGCTGGTGGTGGTGCAGGCTCCGGCGGAAATGCCGCGCAAAATCCAACCGCCGGCCAAGCGAACGTTTCCGCAAATGTAGTTCCTGCTGCTGGCGAAACGAATGAATCGAGCGTGCAAGTTGCAAATGCCGACGGAACGAAAGAAGCGGGCAGCGAGGCAACGACGACTGACAAGGAAACCAAAAAAACAGACGGCCAACCAGAAGGTATCGGCGCTGGTGGTGCTCTGAAAACTTATGGACTTTTCCTTGCATTGCTAAGTCTCATGGGCGCTTGGATTGGCAGAAAGAATTCCAAAAAGTAGGAATTTCGTACTTCGCAAAGCAACAAAAAAACTCAAAAAGCGGTGATAAAAAAGTAAAATTCCGCATTGGTATTTTCCCTATCGACGTGCAGCCGACGCGCAACGTTGCCATGAATTCACGCGGAGCACGCCGCCGCCGCTGCTGAGAAACGGACAAATGGCGCTTCTAGTAAGGAGCGCTTTTGCCCGCCCATTCTCTACATTTGTTTCTTTTGCAGACGCGTTGTTTGTCCGCGAGACGCCAAGACGCTGCTTGTCGTTGGTTACTCAAAAACAGAAAGAGGGTTTTGCATGAGGTCGTCGAGAGGGCTAAAATTAACCAGCTTCCTGTTCGCTTTTTGTTTTGTTTTAATCTTGTTGCCTTTTCCCGGATTTGGTGCCGGGATTCCAGCGCTTGAGGAGGCAACCGCGCAGTTTTTGGCCACAAGATATCCAGCTGTAGCTTCCTTTTTAGCCACAGCGAAAAACCGCACATCCACAGAACGCTGCAAAGCCGCCATGGCGCTGGGCGGCCCACATATGCCAGGCAGCGTTCCTGGAAGCATCAGCGGGGATTCCAAATCGCAAATTGCGCGCCTCCGAAAATCATTCGTTCTTTCCGCTGAGGATCCATTGCCCGCTGTTTATTTTGAGGCTGAGCAGATTTTGCGTGATGCTTGGTTCCCGCGTGACAGCCTCATTGACAGCTTTTCGTTGCCAGAAACGATCAACGGGCAGCAAAGAGAGTGTGTTTTTTGTGGTGACATAACCCGGTTGATTTTACCAAACGGCGCCATCGTCAACGCGGCGAACAACGCGGGGCTTGGTTGTTTTTCGCCGGGGTGCCACTGTGTGGATCGCGCAATTCATGCACGGGCCGGTTTGGCCCTGCGTTTTGCCTGCGAAGAAGAGATGCGGAAGCGAGGCCGGTTATTGGCCACCAGCGAATGCTTCGTCACGCCGGCTTTTGGGCTGGCGAGCGCTTTCGTGGTCCATGTAGTTGGGCCTATTGTGCATGGTACGTTGAAGCCCATTCACAAAAAACAACTTGCTGAATGCTACATCAATGTTTTGGATTTAGCGAAAAAGCATAGCTGCTCTTCTGTTGCGTTTCCGGCCATTTCCACGGGGGAATTCGGGTTCCCCAAAAAAGAAGCCGCAAAGATAGCGATAACCACGGCGAAGGCGTGGCGCGCCCAAAACGCCGACAGCGTCCCGTTGATCATTTTCGTGGCGTTCGACGACAAAACCGCTGCTTTATACAATGACTTGCTCGCAGACCCTTAACCGGCACAAGAAGCGCAGTATACGACTGGTTTTTTGACTTTTCCCTTTCCGTTTTCGTCACACCGCCCCTCCGTGTAGCTGGTGTTTTTGAGCTCGCTTTTCGTGTCTGGCGGCTTCCGAACTGTGCTGTTGCTGCCGCGCGTTTTTTTGTGACCTGCGCCGCTATATGGCGCTTTTTTTTGCTTTTGGTTTGCGAAATCTATTTTTTGATGCCAGCTGTCTCTTGGGCAGGGTAAACTATTTTTTCTCAGCTTCGTGGCACGGAAGGAGCGAACCAGGATATGTTGAATTTTGTGTGGCATTTGGGAGCACGTGGTAGAAATTTGCGCTTCCGAGCACGTAAACTTCTTGCTTTACGTTGTCGTGATCAAAAGATTCCACTGCCACAGGAGGCTGTTGCCGGCGTCCGCTTGCTTGGAGGTTTAACTATTGCGCATGTGGAAAAGCGGCAAAAAGCCAATCAGGTGAATGAGAACATTGACTATTCCCTTAAGAAGCTTTGGGTTATTGTGGCAAAGAATGTTTTTTCGTTGTTTAACTTGATTCTTTTTGGAGTGGCCCTTGCTTTGTTCGCTGTTGGGTCGTATAAAAACCTGCTGTTTCTTGGAGTGGTTTTATCGAATATATTTGTTGGGCTCCTGCAAGAATTGCGTGCGCGGCGGCTGTTAAAGAAGCTGTCTTTTGTGCGTCGGCAAACGGAATCGGTGGTCCGTTGCGGCGTCTGCGATGCGTTGGATTCAGAGAAATTGGTTGTTGATGACATAGTTTTTTGTTCGGCCGGTCAGCAGATTTTGGTGGATGGATGTGTTCGTTTCGGGCGCATTGAGGTTAACGAAGCCTCGATTTCTGGCGAAAGCGAACCGGTGCGAAAGCGTCGTGGTGATGTTTTGCTTTCCGGTAGTTTGGTTCTTTCCGGAGCTTGCTTGATGCAGGTTTTGCGGGTTGGCGAGCAGAGTTACATTAACCAACTTGCCCGCAATGCCCAGAAATATCGTAGCAGGGATTCAGCCCTGATTCGGGAAATCCGGCTAGTTATTCGTACACTCAGCTTGTTTATTGCGCCTTTTGGCGCACTTTTGTTCTTGCAGCAATATAAAATCGCAAAAGACATGGTTGGAGCAACAGAGGCTACGGCAGCTTTTGTGATCTCTGTGTTGCCAGAAGGCCTGGTTCTGCTAACAAGTGTTGCTCTTTTTTCTGCTGCCTGGCGGTTAGGGAAAGAAAAGATCCTTGTGCAAGAGCTTTCTGGGTTAGAGACACTTTCTGCTGCTGATGTTATATGTTTAGACAAAACCGGCACACTTACAGAAGATACGCAGGAGTTGGTGGGAATCGAATGTGGCATTGGCGTTACCTCGAGAGATGTTGATGAGGTTTTGGCCAATCTGGTTTCGGCGCTTGCAGATGTGACAAACCAGACCTTTTGTGGCATAAAAAATTACATTGCAAAAAAAAGAAAAGGTATAGTTGCGGATTGGCAGCCGCAAAAGATTACTCGATTTTCTTCCGTGGCCAAATGGAGCGGGGTGGTGTTTGAAAGTAAAGGTGCCTTTCTGTTAGGGGCACCGGAAGTTGTTCTTGGGAGCGACTACGAACAACACAAAGAGCAAATTGAAGCCCACATGAATGCCGGCGCGCGAGTGGTTGTGCTTGCCGCTAGCCACGGGGAATTAGGCAATTTGGGCGAGGTGCCTGTGATGTTGGCGTTACTTGTTTTTCGCGCCAAGATCCGCGACAATGCGGCGCGGATTGTGGGGTTTTTGCAGAAACGTAAAGCGGCAATAAAGATATTGTCTGGCGATAGCGCACTGACCGTTGCGCAGATTGCAAAAACGGTTGGAGTTGTTGGGAGCGAGCGTGTTTTTGATGCGGCAACGCTGCGTAATGATGCTTCTATTGCTGCGTTGGCCGGGGATTTTACTGTGTTTGGGAGGCTTACGCCAGAACACAAAAAAGAGCTGGTGCAAGCCTGGCGAGGTAATGGCACTGTGGCAATGCTCGGTGATGGAATAAATGATGTTCTGGCGTTGAAGGAGGCTGATTGTAGCATTGCTTTTGGCGGTGGCAGCGCCCCTGCAAGAAATGTTTCTCACATTGTTTTGTTGTTGGATGACTTTGCTGCGTTACCGAAAATTATTGTTGAGGGGCAACGAATTAAGAATAACATCCAGCGTTGTGGCACGATGTTTTTAACCAAGGCGCTATTTTCCCTGCTTGTTGCCTTTTTTTTGCTTTTTTTGCCGTACGAGTACCCCTTTGATCCCATCCATATGACGTTGATTAATGCCTTCACAGTTGGTATTCCGGCATTTTTCCTTAGCTTTGAGCGCGGCGATGGCGCGGCGACTACTGGATTCCTAGCTGCTGTTCTGCCCCGGGTTTTGCCGGGCGCGCTCTGCATGGTGGCCTCGTTCTTTGTTGCGTGTCCTTTTGGGCGCTGCAGCAACTTCTTATCAGCTGCTCAAGTGTTAACTGTTTGTGTTGGCAGTGTTGGTTTTGTTAATTTATGTCTTTTGTATCAGATTTGTGCACCGCTCACGCCATTGCGGGGCTGTTTATTGCTGTTTGCCAGCCTTGGGTTTGTTGGTTTTGGTATCTGCCTGCAGGGTTTTTTTGGGTTTGAATTTGGGATACGGCCAATGGGATTGCTTTTGGCAATTTCTGTGGGGATTCTTTGTGTTTTGCAGGGAATACAGCTCTTGTGGGAACGCTGGCAAAAATGAGTTTGGCGTTGGTTCATTCCGGTGTTTTGCGTGGGCGTGGTGTTTTACGCATTTTGTGCTATAATAAATGTTGCTCGCTATGCTGCCAGAATCTGCAAAACGGGGTAAGTTATGATTGTTTTTGATGGTGTGACATATACATATTGTACAGCGGCTGCCACCGGAAGCCAGTTGGCATTGGAAAATGTGAATCTTAGGCTGCTAGATGGCGAGTTCATTGGCATTATTGGTTGCACTGGGTCGGGGAAATCAACGTTGGTGCAGCATATGAACGGTTTGCTGGAACCCACACGGGGACGTGTGTTGTTAGACGGCGTGCCGGTGCGTTTGGGTGCGCAGCGGTTTGCTGTTGGGCTTGTCTTTCAGTACCCTGAAGTTCAGATTTTTGAACAGACGGTTGCTGCAGAGATTTCCTTTGGGCCCAAAAATATGGGTTTGAGCAACGAAATAATTGCGCGCCGTGTGGAGGAAGCGCTGGCGTTTGTTGATTTGGACGCAGAGTTGGCCGATCGGTCGCCATTTGATCTTTCTGGCGGGCAACAGCGGCGATTGGCGATAGCCAGCATACTGGCTATGGAGCCGCGGGTTTTGGTTTTAGACGAACCGACGGCAGGCCTGGACCCCGTTAGTCGTGAAGAGATACTGCGTGGAATTTCTGAGTATCGGCTGCAGAAAAAGGCGACAGTTGTTTTTGTTTCCCACAGCATGGAAGAAATTGCCGAATATTCAGACAGGGTAATTGTTTTGGATCGCGGACGGGTAGCCCTGGATGGCGCTGTTTCGCGGGTTTTTGCGCAGCTTGAAGACGAGTTGCTTGCTGGCCTGGATGTCCCGCAGGTTTCCTCTGTTTTTAATGCCTTGCGGAAACTTGGTTACACTCTGCAAAATGTATATACTTTGAACCAGGCCGTAACTGAAATTTTGCGTCTTAAAGCAACATTGCGGAGAAGGTGATAGTTATTTTGCGTGATGTTTCGTTGGGCCGCTTTTTGCAAACAGGCTCGATTGTGCATAAGCTTGATCCGCGTGTGAAATTAGCCCTTGCATTTGTTTATTCGATTGTTGTCTTTGTTTTCGATAACTGGCTTGGCTTGGCAGTTAACGCGTCGGCTGTGCTGCTTGTATATCGTGTTTCTCGAATTCCCCTAAAAATCTTCTTAAAAAACTTAAAGCTGTGCATGCCAATGATCTTTGTAGCAGGAGTAATTAATATATTTTTTGTCCCCGGGGAACAGGTTTTTAGGTTGTGGTTCTTGGTGGTTACAAAACAAGGGCTGCATACATTCTTTTTGATGGTTGCCAGAGTTGTCTGCCTAGTTTCTGGGACCGCAATCCTAACACTTACCACTTCTCCGCTGCTTTTGGTTGCTGCGCTTGAGTTTTTTTTGCAGCCACTTCGGATGTTTGGTGTATCGCCCAATGAGGTTTCTGTAATGCTTTCAATTGCTTTTCGATTTATTCCTGTTTTGATTGAGGAAGCGGCCAGAATTGTTGCAGCGCAAAAATCCCGTGGTGCTGCCTTTGATTCGGCCGGGATAAAACAGAAAATAAGAGCCTATGTAACGGTGCTGGTTCCTCTTTTTTGTGCCGTTTGTAAACGTGCAGAGGATCTTGCGAACGCAATGGAAAGTCGGTGTTTTGTTGGCGGAGATAACCGTACACGGTACAGGGTGTTGTGCCTCTCGCCAACTGATTTCGTGGCGATTGGGTGCTTTTTAGCATATATACTTGCTTTGTGTGCCTTGCAGCTGATCTCGATGGAGTGTTTCTGATGGTCCTCAGAGTTGTTGTCTGGCAGCTTCGTCTGTTAGAAGCCCAACAATGGTTAAGCTAACAGCATAGTTTCCTAAGTTTGCTATTTGTGCTGTGCGGAGTAGTTCTTTTGCAGCTTTCGATGGCGATTGTGCGACATCTTTCCTTCTGTTTTTTGTGGACGTTTTGCTGGGTCCTGCGGTGTATGCGATTTGTGTTTTGTTTCCGACTGCGACGCAAAGGACGTCAATGCCGTTCTTTAGCAGCGATCAAATAAAAAGGCAGGTGGCGTTGCAGCACTTCCAGCTTTGTAGATTTCGAGTCGCGGGGATTGTCCTGGCGCGAGCTTTTTGGGGGTTGGATTTTGCTGGGTCCTGCGGTGCGTGTGATTGGTGTTTTGTTTGCGA
>JAIRZL010000047.1 GCA_031267245.1 Oscillospiraceae bacterium | reverse complement strand
GAACCCAGCGGCCAATGCCGCTGGGTTCGTCTTTTTCTTTCTGCGTCGCTCACGCATAAACACTAACTTTTTTCTTGTTGCGCGTTAATCGCTCGAATTTCACTCTTCCCGTGATTGTTGTGAACAACGTATCGTCACGACCACGTCTCACATTACTCCCTGGGTGAATGTGAGTGCCCCGTTGCCGCACCAAAATATTACCGGCAAGCACAAATTGACCGTCTCCTCGTTTTACACCCAGCCTTTTGGATTCCGATTCTCTTCCATTTTTGGTTGAGCTGGCTCCTTTTTTGTGGGCAAAAAACTGCAAACCTATAATAAACATTACAATACCTCCATTACCTCTACGGTGATCGCATTACTGTTTTCCTTGCCCAAAATGCTTATGTGCAGAAAAAAAGCCTCCATAAACAACAAACCTGCCTGCAAGTTGCTTGCTGATGTGTCTGTAATTGCCAGCCGCACCTCGTTGTTATTCTTTTCCAGCTCACACCTTAGCTTCAGGATTTCTGTGATTCCATTTATCAGCATCTGCACGGCAGAAGAAACGCCCGCGCAAACTATATCCTTACCATAAGTGCCCTGATTTGCATGGCCAAAAACCCGAAGCTGCCGTAACTCACCGGCGATCTTTTTTAATTGAACAGTTATCATACACCGTTGATGGCCACAATCTTTAGCTTTGTGTATAACTGTCGGTGCCCCAGCTTCCGCTTTTGATTCTTTTTGGCTTTGTATGTGAATACAGTTATTTTTTTTGCTTTGCCGTTTTTTAGCACCTGCGCCATAACACTAACCCCGGTTAGCTGCTCGGGGCTAAATATGAGTTCTTTATCGTTATTAACGGCAAGAACCTCTTGGATTTTAACTTCGGTTCCCTCATCCTGGTGCAGCCATTCAACAAAAATTTCATCGTTCGGCGTGACTTTATATTGTCTGCCACAGGTTTTTATTATAGCATACATTTTCCGTATCCTCGCATTGAAATCTCGCTGCAAGAGGTAAAAGATAAAACTTCTTTATTTGAAGAACCTCTAACATGCGGCATCTATTATGGTAACACCATTCAGGGTATTTTGTCAAGTTGAGCGTTGGCCAATTCTTTGGCCATGGCCTTCAATTTCGTGGCAACCCCACCGTTACCCTCCAGGTTGTGGATTTTGTGGTGATTGAACTTGTGCATTCATCATTTTTGTGGCGCTTTTTGCGAGTGCATCTAAGATTTTTGTGGTGGAGTTGGCAATGAGTACCGCAAAAACAACACCTTCTGGTGGCTTGCCCATATATCGAAATAACATAACTAAAAGCCCTGAAAAAATGCCATAAATTACCTGGCTGCTCTTGAATTTTGGTGCCGTGACAGGATCGGTTAATACAAAAATGCCAGCAAACAGCAACATGCCGGAAGAAAATTCAAAGAAAAGAGAATCCCACCTTTGCCCTGTTCGTGGGAACAAAAGTACTACCAGCGCACAAGTGGAGAAGAATGGCCAAGTAATATATTTTGAAATGGTTCCTCGCTGCAAAAGATAAAGCAAACATACAATCAATAGTAGAATTTGTGTGCTGCCTAGTGGGCCTGGTTGGTTTCCTATTAATACATGGAATTTGTCGGTCTTAATGACGTTCCACCCTTTCAGACGGGTTAACACATCTTTAAGATTGCTGTTGGTTGGAGAGACTGAATAGTCGAAGAATTGCTGGGGGTAACTTACCGCCAAAAATGCTAGTCCACCAGCTGCTGGGTTGAAAACATTCTGCCCATAGCCTCCAAAAGGGTGCTTCACCACCAACATGGCAAAAGCTGCCCCAATAAAACAGAAATGCAATGGCGCATTTGGTGGCAACAAAAACGCAATAATCATTCCAGATAAAACAGAAGACCAATCTATCTTTTTTCTCTCTTTTTTGAAGAGCAACTGGGCAAGCAAATCAAAGGATACGCATGCAACGATTGACGCAAGGCTTATATACATTGCCCACATGCCGAAATATATGGTTGCCAGTGTTATGATAACCAGCCCTGGCATAAGCAACTCGCTAACGGTGGCATTGCTCGCTCTTGTTGGTTTTTTTGTCATCTTAACTCTCGTCATTTCTGTAATGTAATAATGCTTTGGCACGCCTCCCACGCAGCAATTTCCACGCGAAGAATCGGCAGCTATGGATTCCATTTGCTGCCATTGACCTCCACGCCAGCTACCTTGCTGCTGGTTCTGGAGGTTCTTGTTGTCGCAAAGACTTGGTTCGAAGAGTAACCAAAGGTAAAATCGGTGCTAAAAGATGCTGGCCATAGGCGTTAACGAGATGGCAGATGAGACTGTTGCGATAGCCACTACTTTATTCGAGTCACTGCGACGTACGCATAGCAGCAGCGAAAGACAGCAAAAGAGCGATACACCTGCTGTTTTTGCATAGTTTAGGCAAGGTGTCAAACGCGCCAGACGTCACTGTGGCAACCCTTGTTTCTTTCAGCCGTTGCTCCCCACGCCTAACCCACCGTGAATGTACGAGAGAAGATCGCGGCAGCGTGGCTGTTTTTTGGTAATGATTTGGTAAGATAACAAATGCAATTGGCGTCACAGTGGCAGTCCCTGCTATCTGCGTAAGATGTTTATTTTTCACTAGTTGCAGGAATCTTTGACTTGCTGGCGTTAACACGACGTTTTACCTTTTCATAAAGCGTGGAGAGTTCTTGATTTGATTTTATGGTTTTTAACATATCCATGCCTTCTAGCAATAACTCGTCGCGGTTTTGGCTCAGCTCGTCAATTTGTATACGCAGCTTGTTAATTAAGATGACATGATCATTATACCGTTTGCGCAACTGCTCATTTTCCCGTTCAATCCTGTCAAATTCGCTGCGCACAGTGGCGCCGAAGCGAGCAATATTCCTTATTTTAGAGAAATTTTCATCTGTGATCGACACGGTTTCCTCAAGAAACGGCAACTTGCGTCGCTTGAAAGGAATTTCGTCTATGGATCTTATTTGGATATCTGTGTTTTTATAGTCTGTTAATTTTTCTTCTAACTGTTTGACCTCTTTGAGCAAAATGCTGTGCTTAAGCTCTTCTCCCATTTTTAGTGGCTTATACGCATCGTCTGATTTTGTGATATCGAAGCCGCTTTCTCTTATGCTTGCAAGTGCCTTGTTGTGCAGCAGGGTTAAGCCGCGGCGGTCAAACATCTCTTTTGCTGATAAGCGTCCATCTTTTGTTAATGGCACAAAGCAAAAATGCATATGCGGGATGCGTTCGTCCATATGAACAACAGCATCAACCACTTTATCTTGGCCGAAATATTTCTTTAAAAAATCAAAATTGCATTCAAAAAACCGCCGAATCTCCGGCTCTTCATGCGTTTCAAAGAAGCTTTTATTTGAAGAAACAAATAAAGAGCACAGAACCGTGGCATCTTTCCGCACAGTTCTTTGCTTTTTATAGTTTTTTTTCATTATGTTTTTGTATTCTTGCTCATATTCAAGCTTGAGTAGATTGGGGCTGCCAACGAATCTATGTAGCCGATAATTTAAATGTGATTTTCCCGGCAAGAATGCGATATTATCTGCCGTGTCTTCCCGTTGATTATGTGCTTGAATTTTAGCTAAATCGGTAATCTTGTTTTTTGAATTAAGACAGATCAACGAAGCCACGGGTGACCCTCCTTTCGAAAGGCTATCTGCCTATTGCATTACTCCCCCCGCTCAATAAAATTAACAAGCTCGCCTAGTTGATTGGAGGCATAGATCTGGTTATCATCTATGGAAACCCCAAATTCATCCTCCAGAATAACAACTAGATCCATAATTTCAAGCGAATCCAAGCCAAGCTCTTCAATGGGAGTTGTGGTCGAAATTGATTCTTTAGAAATTCCAAATTGTTCCACAAGAATCGAACTCAACTTTTCAAAAGCACTCAAGAAACGATCCCCCAATACATATCACTTATTTTATGTTAAAGCAACTTCGTGTAAATTCCCCTGGCTGTGTAGATGCTTCGCACCGCATGTTTAATGGTGATCCGTGGGGGAATCGAACCCCCGATACCGCCGTGAAAGGGCGGTGTCTTAACCTCTTGACCAACGGACCAGATCGTTGGTAGCGGTAGTTGGATTTGAACCAACGACCCTCCGGGTATGAACCGAATGCTCTAGCCAACTGAGCTATACCGCCTGATTTGTTTTGCAGTGTTGTTAAACAGAAAAAATAATTGAGCTGCTTTAACCTCAGCAACGACAATTGTCGTTGCTCGATGCATGAAAAGCAAATCTGGTGCTGGTAACATGCCGATTTTACACTTCGTCCTCGGGCCTATTCTATCATATGTGTGGTTAAATTACAATATCCGTTGCGCAAAATTTCGGGCTATCGGTGCTGTCATGCGCAGAATGTTAAAAATGTTAAAATGGAAGCGGACTTAAAAAAAGAAGCCTTCTTAAAAACGGTATCGTCGGCATTCCGTACGCGAGTCTGCAAGTGGGCTTCGCCTTTGGTGTAAGGTCCAATCATTCCTGTTTGGATTTGCTCTTGTGCGGACTTAAAAAAAGAAGCCGCCTTAATGGTGTTGATGCGAAACTTTTCTAACAACAAGCGGTGTTCATCTCTTGGAGAAGCTTGGCGTAAGCAACCACTACCTGGTTGACAATTGAGTGGTGGACTGCTCCGTCCTGCGGTGAGTAATTGGATTGTGTGATGCGTAATTATGCCTGTGTGGGCTTCGTTCTCGGCAATCCGGCGGCTACCATCAACCTAATAAAGATATGTCTCCAACGCATACATTGCACCCTTCGGTACTAAACTCGGCCTCGCTTTTTAATTCAACAGCATTGCCATTTGTTAGAACAATTACCCGCTCATCGCCAGCCAAGATAGATGTGTCATGTGTTGCCAGAATAAGCGCATTGTTGCTTTTGCGTTCCCGCAGGGTACGCATAACACGAACTGCCGTTTCGTGGTCTAGGGAGGAGGTAGGTTCATCTGCAAAAATCACTTGTGGTTTGCAGGCAAGCGCGCGAGCAATGGCCACCCGTTGCCGCTCGCCGCCAGAGAGTTGATGTGCTTTTTTGTGCAGATGGTTCTCTAGTCCCAAATTTTCTAATATCTCTAAGGCAAACTGTTTGCACTCTTCATTAATGCAATTGCCAGGCATCAAAACATTTTCCAAGACATTAAAATGCGAAATTAAAAAATGCGTTTGAAAAATAAATCCAAAATGCTCCTGACGAACAGAAGCTTTATATTCGTTGCTTTGAGACAGCACCTCAACGCCGTCATAAAACACTTCCCCAGAGGTGGCAGTTTTTAACAATGCAAGCAGGTGCATAAGTGAACTTTTCCCGCTCCCAGATGGCCCCAAAAGAACAACATTATCCTCATGACATATTTGAAGATTGATATTACGAAAGATTACCTTTTCTTGATCTGCGCCTTCATTATATGAAAGGCAAAGATTTTTGCAAGCCAACATTCTAGCATCAATCCTTTCTTTCGATCACAGCAATCGGGTCCCATCTCATCAGGCGGTAAAAAATTGGTACTCCGGTGCATATTAACATGAATATTGGAATTGCCATCGTGTTTATTAACCCAGATTTGGTAAACACAAATAATGGTTGCCCTTTGCAATCAAACAAAAAAACATTCATTAGCCAAAGGGCAGCACAGTTGGTTGCGTATCCAACAACCCAGGCACAACAAAAAAGCAAAGCCAACTCTTTTAACACCAATTTTATTATAAACGCCCTATTGTAACCAACTGCAAACAAGATTCCAAATTCTTCGCCACGTTGGAGATAAACAACGCAGATAAAAGCACTAATGGCCAATGTGAGGCTTACAACAACAACAGCCACAACAAGGTGCAGCAGGAACAATGCCGCAGCCAATTCCTTGTCCTTCTTCTCTTCGTATCTCACGCGCGTTAAAAGTCGCGCATCCTGCTTGCTGTTATCTTCTAATCTTTTATTCAACGCATCCAACTGCCCGTCTTTCCCAACAACAACAAGCCAATCATTATTAACTGATTTGTTTATAAATCCACCCATAAAATCACCTTTAAAGCTACCCACCACTTTATAGTATGCTGCTCTGCCTTCGCAAGCGTCGCATGGGATGCGATCCCCTAATTTCACCTTCCGGCTCTTTAAAATGCACTCATGAAAAATCCCCTCCGGCTCACTATCAATCGGAAACCGACCAGAGATCAATTGCGCACCGGTAAGCGCAAATAGGCGCTTTAAATCGTCATTGCTTGCTGTGGCTATCAAAAGCTTGGCAATTGAGCCGAACAATGAGATGTAATCAATTCTGCGCACAGACGCCTCGATTATCTGGTTGGACTCTGGATAACTTTTCAGCTCCTCAACCAACTTGTCGCCATCAGTTAGCGGCTTGCCCACAAAAGAAACCTGGTTATAAATAGCCAAATCACTTTTGGTGACAAACAGCATGCTAACAACTATCGAGGTAATAAAAGCAACGCAGGAAATGGCAAACATCAATGCCATAAAAATTATTAACGTTGCTTTTATGTTCGCGCGAAAATATCTTGTTGGCGTCAATAGCTTCACAGAACTCTTCACCAAACATCCTTTCCTTAAAACGCATTGCCATTTTAGTAAAGAACACAAAATTATATTAAACTATTAATAAGTTTAACATAATTACTGCCCAAAAGCAAACGCACCTACCCACTCGTCAGTTCTATAGTAGCGGGGCAGTTTATGCGGCCTTTGGGCGGGAATTGCCAATCTCGAGATGTATGGTTGTTGTTGCCAAAAAACTATCTTTTACGGCTGGCCCTGGTGATGAGAAAAGAAGTTTTCAGCGGTGGACGAAAATGTGGACGGTGTGCGGTTTCTGGTTGCAATTGAAGAAGGGCGGTTGTTTTTGTGTGATTTTTAATTATTCAACGGTTTGGCTGTTTGTCAGCCGGACAAAGATGGTTTTAAAATTAATATAATTCACCATTCCTGGTTTCCCGCCTGGCATTTTGCGGACATTCTTTGAGCTAGTAAAATCCACGGCGACTGTTGAACCATTGTGGGCGTCGCTATTTTCTGCAGCGGCCTTTGCTGCCGCCTCGATCTCCCAGTCCTGAGGCGGGGAGGTTTTGATGTTAAGAATCACATGAGAACCTGGCACTTTTTGTGCATGGAACCACAAATCGTTTCGTTTGGCGAGTTTGAATGTTAAATGTTCGTTTTGGAGATTGTTTTTTCCAATCAACAATTCGTTGCCAGTGTTTAGTTGGATGCTCTTTGGCAGGAACTTGTTTTTTGCCTGCTTATGATTTTTCTGAATTTTTATGTATCCTTGATTCAAAAGCTCCTGCCGAATCTCCGCCAGTTGAGATTCCTGCGTAGCTTGACTTAACCCAAATGTAATTGAATTTAGATATTCTAATTCATTTTCCCCGTTAATTATCTGTTCTTGAAGTTTCTTTTCAGCAACCTGCAACTTACGATGCTCTTTGTAATATTTCTGTGCGTTTTGTGCAATTGTGAGCCTTGGGTTTAAATCAATAGTTAGTTCTTGTGGTTGCTCATCGCAGAAGTTTTTTAACCTTGTTGATTTAAGGCCAACGCTGTTGCTTAGGGTGTGAAGATTGGCAAGCAACAGATCTCCTTTTAGTTTTTGTTCGTGTCTGGTGCAACAACTTTCGAGCTCTTCTCTTTGCGTTTTAATTTTGTTTATTATCCGTTTTGATAGAGTGCTGATAATTTTATTGAAGTTGCCGGTTCGTTGCTTAAGAAGGTCAGCCTTTAACCGGGCCTTGAAAAAACTATCCAGCAGCTCACAAAAAGAAGAGAAATAAAGCTTTTCACCTTCTGTTTTTTTACAGTCAAAGAAGGTTGGATGCCAGCGATCAACCACTAGAGTGGGGGTTACGCCGCCATGTTCTCTTAGCCTGTCACGGAGAGCTTGCAGAATCAGCGAATCGCTGTCAAAATTCTCTTTTAGTAAGCTGCAGGCTCTTTTGCCAAGCCCTTGGATGTCGGTTAAGCTTGGCATGGTTCCGGTTGGTTCAGTAACAAGCAGATTGATTTTGCCCACTTGCTCTTGCTTTACATAAGGCTCGCCAGTGACAATGCTGCGCTGCCCGTGTATTATCTTAAGCGCTCCAAGGATCCGGTTGTTGTTATTCACTAGAACAATGTTTGAATATCTGCCCATAAGCTCTATTGCAAGTGTGGGGCTTATTCGGTTGCCAATTTGGTTGCGCTGGTCGAATTCAATATATATGATTCTGTCTAAATTCTCTTGTTTTATCTCCGTTACAATGCCGCCCAGCAGATGTTTGCGAAGTAACATGCAAAACATCGGTGGTGCTTTCGATGTGGTGAGTTTTTCTGTTGTTAAATAGATCCTGGGGCAGGAAGAGGAGGCGCCAACCAGCAGGGAATATTCTTTGTTTTGCTTGCTTTTTAGGGTCAAGAGGATCTCTTCTTTGAGCGGCTGAATGATTTTAATTACACGGGCTCCAGTTAATTCTTGAGCCAATTCTTTTTTTATAAAGTGCAACAAAATGCCGTCTAACAAACCTTGTTCCTCCTTCAGTACGCACGATTCAAGCTTTACCGGCAAGATAGTTTGGCAAAGGGATTTTTTGATTTGGTGCCATGGTTTTTAACAGTTGCTGTAAAGCAGGATTTAGTAAACAACACGGTTAAGGTAAAGGCCACACGCCGGGACTGTTTTTCCTGCTTGCTGGCGGTCCTCGCTCGAAATTAAAGCGGATATATCTTTCCCTGTTTTGCCGCTGCGCGAGAAATCGATCAGTGTGCCAACCATGATCCGCACCATTTTGTAAAGAAATCCATTGCCAACCACCTGGAACTGGATGATATCCCCGATTTTATTTACGTTAAAGGAATACACCCGGCGAATAAAGTCTGAATTTCCGCTGTTTTTTGCGCTTGTTGCCTTAAAGCTGTGGGTACCAACAAAAAAAACAGCCAATTCGTTTAATGTCAGATAGTTCAAGCTGCAGTGATAATGGTAAACCAAGCCCTCCAAGAATGGGTCGTAGCATTCACAATTCAGCAATCTATAGATATATTCTTTCTTTTTTACGTCATATCTGGCATGAAAATCTAATGGTTTTTCTTCGCAATCGTGAGCCACAATGTCTGCGGGTAACAGAGCATTCAATGCTCGCACGAACCCTCTGCATGGGGTGTCGCAGTGCGTCTTGAAGCTCACAAAATATTCGTTGGCATGTGCTCCTGTATCTGTTCTTGAGCAACCTTTGATGTCAATTTTTTGGCCAACCAAATCCCATATTGCGTTCTGTAAAACGGCCTGCACGGTTAGTGCGTTTTGCTGGATTTGGAACCCGTGGTAGTTCCTTCCGCAATATGCAATTTTAAGCAATAGGTTTCGCAACAATAAAACATCCAATCCAACAAAAATATAAGGTGGATAATGGCTGACTGTCTGCCAGCCAGCTGCTCCCGTGCTCGGGCGTCCGTCAAACGCTAAAACAGCCTATCCAAACTGGTTTGCCGGTTGCACGCGGCTAAGAGTGCACTTGGCTCGGCAACGTGTTGCCACAACAACGACGGCGTTTTGCTAGGCAGGAAACAGCATCTGTTCTTGCAATCCAACAAAACCGTAAGATGCGAGCGCTAACCGACGACTAGGCGCTTAAATAACGATGTCCTGGGGCATCAATTGTATGCCGTTCAAAACAACACCAGCCGCCACTGCGGATTCTCTCCGCTATGTCCCAGTGTAGTCAGAGATTCTGCTGCCGCGTTTCAAAGGCCGTTGGCATGGCGACTGTGTTTTTGTGTAGCTCTTAAAGGCGAGTTGTTTTGATCCCGTTACGCCAGCCTCGCACTACCGCCACTGCTCTTGTCTGTTTTGGTTTTTGGGACGCCGGACAACCCTTTCCCAAAGAACTAAAAGCTAAAAGCTGGCTTGTTGGGCTGGTGAGCCGAGACTGCCCCGTTTGCCATACTGTCGCAAGCCCCCCGGAAAGTTCTTAGATCCTCGTAACTTTTTGGTGCCTATTAGCTGCAGGGATTAGTTGCTTCGTTAACGTTAGGCCCCCCAAAAACGCAGGCCTTGTATGCTGCGGCGTTTGCGTCGGCGGACACTCTTTCGGCAATAACGAGCAGCTAAAAGCCGGCTAGATGGGCGGTGGCGCCGGGACTGCCCCAGTTGCCAGACTGCATAAGCACCCCGGAAAGTTCTTAGAACTTCGTAACTTGTTTGTGATTAGGTAATGCTGGGCTAGTCGCTTCGTTAACGTTAGTTGCCCCAAAAACAATAGGCCTTGTAGTGACGGCGGCTTGTCTCTTTGCTTTAGCGCCGGGGGAGGCCAAGCACGAAGAACGAAAAGCTAACCCGTGGTTTTCTGTTCTGGGAGCCCGGGAGGTGCTCTAGTGTATGGATAGATGACCAGAAAGTTCCTGAATTGCCGTAACTTGTTGTTGCTTAAGTATTGCTGTAGTAGTTGCTTCGTTAACGTAAGTCGCCCCGTAAAAAGAAGGCCTTATGTGGTTTGTATTTTTGGTTTGCGCCTGTGGGCAACCTGTCCCGAAGAACTAAAAGCGAAACCGTGGGGTGATTGTGTGGGTCGTCGGGATCGGCTCGGCTGCCAGACTGCAGCAGCGAACCGGAAAGTTTCTAGATTGCCGTAACTTGCTGCTGTTGTTGTTTGGCGAGGCTGGCTTTTCGCCAAATCTGTGCTTGCCAACGGGAGCGGTGGTGATCAACGTCACAAGAAATCGCAAAAGGGGATCGTTGATTTGCTGTGTTGTTTGCGGGCTAGTAAAACGGAGCACGCCATCGAATGACTTTCCCACGCTCACGTTTTTTAGGGCCACTCGGGGAGTAGAAGGTGGGGCGGATCCCGATTCGTCAAACGGAGCAACAGCCACGATGGGCCTAGTTTGTTGGGCCACGCCACGGCTTTTTTGTAGTTTTGCCCGTTAACGCGCTCTGCTAGCGGCGCGCAGGCGACGTTGGTGTTTACGTGCCTGATACACGGCTCTGTGTGGCGTTCGCTAAGTGGTAGGTGGCATTCGCCGTTACGATGGTATGTGGAATAGGATTTGCTTGGCTCGCGTTTGTGTTTTTTTGTCTGTCAGGACAATGCCAGGAGCGTACTAGCCATTTGCCGTCACCGTTTGGTTGTGAGTAGATGAGTTAATTCTGTGGTAATTTGATGCTCTCAAACAGCAAGACTTTTTCGCCTTTCTTCAACGTTTCCCTGCCTTGTGCTTTGCGGGGAGCGGCAGCAACAAACCATGAACAATCCCAGCAGAAACTGTGCCGGCATCCTGGTTTTTCCAAAAGCGACGGAGCCAGCACCTTTTGTTAACCCCGGTTCCGTTTTGCTGCCCAATGAGAAATCTTTTTGTTGGATGCAAATAGGCGTCCCTCTGGGTAGGCAAAGCCTGGAATGGCGCGCCACTATCGTTGATTTTGCAATTCTGTACTACGCACAGGCCAGCTATTGCTAAATTTTTTCTTTTTGTTGCTTTGTCAGGGTTAAGACATTTTTCAACAGCATAGCAATGGTCATTGGCCCAACTCCGCCGGGGACGGGAGTGATGAAACCTGCGAGCTCTTTTACTGATTCAAAATCCACATCACCGCAGCATTGCCCATTCTCATCTCTCGAGATTCCAACATCAATGACCACGCTTCCGGGTTTTACCATTCCTTGTTTAATGAGCTTTGGTGCTCCAGCGGCGCAGATCAGGATATCTGCTGACCGGCAGAATTCCCCTAGATCTTTTGTTTGCCTGTGGCAGATTGTAACTGTTGCTGATTCATTTAACATAAGCATGGCCATGGGCTTGCCAACAATGTTGCTTCTGCCAACAATGACGCAGTGTTTGCCAGATATTTCGATTTCTTGATTTTTCAAAATGGTTAACACAGCGAGTGGCGTGCAGGGAAGTACGTTTGGGTGCCCCTGCACGAGATTGCCGACGTTGTTTGCGCAAAAGCCGTCCACATCTTTGTTTGGGTCAATGGTTGCCAGCACTTCCTGTGGATGGAGGTGGGCTGGCAATGGGAGCTGCACAAGGATGCCGTGAATGTTGCTGTTATTTAATTCGGCAATAAGGCTAAGCAGTTCATTTTGCGTGCTCTGCTTTCCAGAGAGATGATGAATGTTGCATAGGATGCCGGTTTCTTCGCAGGCCTTTTTTTTGTTCCTAACATAGATCCCGGACGAGAAATCATCTCCCACCTGGATTACGGTTAAAGCGGGGAAGATGCCTCGCTTTTTTAGCAGTTCAACATCATCTTTAATCTCTTTTTTTAACCGTGTAACCAAGTCTTTGGTATAAAACACCATGGGCCATCACCCCCTTTGTTTCTTGGGCTTTTAGAATAGGCATTGCGTATTGCCTGTTTGGTGTGGCTAATCTCTGGTGGCTGGCTTGCTATGCCAAGTCGGTCACGCTAGCAGTGACCGTTGCTTAGCTGGGGTGGCTGCATCTAGCCCACTGGCTGAATAGGCTCCCACTAAGAAGCTCTGATATTATCGCGATTGTCAGGATATCTGAAGCCACAGTGAGTTTTGGGAGCTGCTTTTTTGCTACTTACGGTCACGTTTTACCTCTGATAATGGGTTGGCGAGTGATGCTTTTTTAAGCTGTTTGTTGGATACGTGGGTATAGATTTGGGTGGTTGCTAGGTTTTTATGCCCAAGCACTTCCTGTAATGTTCGAAGGTCAACATTGCCATGTTGGAACATTAATGTTGCGGCTGTATGCCGCAGTTTGTGAACAGAAAAGCCGGTCATGTTGTTCTTTTTGAAATTTGAGTCCACGATTTCTTGTACTCGCCGCTTACTGATCCTTGTGCCTGCCTGGGTTAAGAAGAGCGCATTTGCAGATTTCTTTGCATGCCGCTCTTTCAGGTAATCGTTTATGGCATCTTGGCACGCGGCATTCAGGTAAACCAGTCGTTCTTTGTCTCCTTTGCCGGTGACCTTTATTGGGTTGGTAGCAACATCTGCAAGGTTTAAAGACACAAGCTCAGAAAGACGCATCCCGCAGTTTAGAAATAAAGTAATGATGCAGTAGTCGCGCTCTGCGAACTTTCCTGCAACGTTGGTTAGCATCTGTTTGCTTTGGTCTAGATTCAGGTGTTTGGGTAGTGACGTTTTAAGTTTGGGGGAGTCTAGGTTTTCGACAGGGTTTTCAAGCAACAATCGCTGGTTGTGGGTGAGATAGTTAAAGAATCCACGCAAAGTAGAGACTTTTCTTGCTCGTGTTGTTGCGTTGTTTTTTCGCTTGCGGCTTGTGAAATACAGAAATTCATAAATGTCATTCTGGGTAATCCTTTTGATCAGCTCTAGGTCTGCAGTTTTTGCGTTGGCGTTGTCGAATTCAATACCCTGCTCAAAGTGAGTTATCATAAATTTGAAAAACAATTTGAGATCGTGATAGTAGCTGTCAACGGTATTCCGTGAGCGTCCTTTTATTGTTAACGTGTAAATCAAAAAATGCTTGACAATGTCGCCACAATCATCATAATTTATCAACTCAACACCACCATTTACATCACTAAAGCTCAGATGAATAATGGCCGCTTGATGCTACTGCGGCAACGGCCACCGTTTCGTTCGCTTTGCCATTCCCGGATGGCGGGATCTTTCTTGCCGGATGGGAAATTGCTGGCCTTTTTTGCACCCGCCGTAACACTCTAGATTCGTCGAGGGCCAACTCTGCATTAGTTCTGCCACAATCCGGTACGCAATTGCTGCACGTTGTTTTTCCTGCGCGAAATTTCCGCCAGCTTGAGGCTGCTGTGACAACGATCACCGTTTCGTTTGCTTTGCCATCTCCGGATGGCGGGATCTTTCTTGCCGGATGGGAAATTGCTGGCCTTTTTTGCACCCGCCGTAACACTCTAAATTCGTCGAGGGCCAACTCTGCAGCCGTTCTACCACAATCCGGTACGCAATTGCTGAACGTTGTTTTTCCTGCGCGAAGTTTCCGCCTGCTTGAGTTTGCTGCGACAACGACCACCGTTTCGTTAGCTTTGGCAACCCGGATGGGCGCGGTTTTACCTCGGCGGAGGGAAAAGGGGGTAGATTGCTTGTGGTTTCGTGTTGCCCATGTTTTGAGAAGTGACACTATCCAGCATAAAAAGTCTTGCCCTGATCCTCGTTGTTGCTCGCTTCTTTCCCGCAAGGCTCAACACGGTGTTTTGTCGAAGGGGGCCAACGGCTAAATTAACAAAATCACAAGCTGGCACATCTATACGTGACGTGGTGTCCCCAATACGAAGCCAATTGTGAGGGATCTTGCCCGGCGCTCCGGTAACAACAGATCCTTGCAACGCTTATCATGGCCGCTTTACGCGTTTTTTTCTGCGTTGCCGCTTGAAGAAGCGAGTTGTTTGGTTGCCGTGTTTTTTTGCCATTGTCTTGGTGTTTGCTTTTACGATAGCCGCGCGGTTTATATGGCCGTTTCGGCGAGTTAACTTAACCCCATTTCAAGCTGTTTGAGATTGTTTTGTATGAACCCAGCGCGGGGGATTGTGCTAACTTGAAAAAGTTCTTTCTGTTTTTGATCTGCTTTTTTTACTTTTGCCAACCGATCACCAGCTGCTAGCTTCATGACTTGCATCCCTCTGGTATCACGTGTTACCTTGCAATTTAGCAGGGCGGTGTTAAAAACCAACAATTTCTTCTTTTTTGAAGAGACAATATAATTCGTATCTTCCGCGATGGTGTCGATGAACACAAGCGGTGAACCCAGATTGAATGCCTTGCTCATCTTTCTGCGGCTGATCATATTATATGCTTTTGTTGCTACTTTTGCGAACTTGCCATTCTCAAACGCCAGAATCAAATTGCCTGAATAGTTGATGGTTGCCATTGCATAAATTGGTAGCTCGCCATTTGTCATTGTCAATTTTGCAGGCAGGAATTCTCCCAAAGCTGCCGGTTTAACCAGATCTAATTCACTGCATTTCAACTTGTAAACCTGGGCCGTCGTTGTAAAAATTAGCAGATCGCATAGATTGGAGGCGGTGAATGCTTGGTTGATCTTGTCGTTTTGCTTTAACTTGTGGTTAACCTCGCCATTAAGCCAGGCTTGTAGTACTTTTTTGATATAGCCTTCCTTTGTTACGAAGATCTGAACCGGATAATCTTTGACCTCTTCTTTTGCGGGTTCTTTCAGGTCGTCTTTGTTTAATATTTTAGAAAGGCGCGGCTTCCCGTGTTTTTGGCTAACCTCTCGCAACTTTAATGTTATTAATTTATCAATCTCTTTTTCGCTGCCCAAGGCGGTTTTTGCCCATTTTATCCTTTCGTTTAGGCGCTGGATCTCTTCTGTTTTTTTTAGTATATATTCTTTGTTAAGGTTTCGCAACCTAATCTGCGCAACAAATTCCGCCTGTGCTTGGTTTAAGCCGAACTCTTTCATCAGGTTGGGAATAACCCTTGAATCTAGCTTTGTGTTCCGTATGGTTTTTATCGCTTTGTCGATATCCAACAAAATAGTCTGCAAGCCCAGCAACAGGTTCCGCTTTGTGGCCATCTGGTCAAGCTCAAAACCAAGCTCTCTCCGTACGCAGGTTTTTCTGAACTGCAGCCATGCTTGGATAATTTCTCGCACGCCTAGGGTTTGTGGTGATGCTCCAACGAGAAGGTTGAAGTTACAGGCAAAGCTGTCTTCTAAAGGTGTCAATTTGAATAGCTTGGACATTAGGTTTTCTGGGTTTATCCCCTTTTTTAGGTCAATTGCAATCCGTAAGCCGGCAAGATCAGTTTCATCACGGACATCTGCAATTTCTTTTAGCCTGCCATCTTTGATATGTTCGATTATTTTATCTATGATCGCCTCGACGGTTGTTGTTGGTGGAATCTCGGTGACCAGCAATCGGTTTGCATCTGCCGCGTATGTATAAATGCTCCTAACCTTAAAGCTACCTTTGCCTGTGGCGTAGATGTTATCAAAAACAGCTTTGCTATAAATAATGGCACCACCTGTAGAGAAATCTGGCGCCAATAAGGTTAGCGAAAGGTCGTGATTTGGATCCTTAAGTAATGCGATGGTTGTTTCGCAGACTTCTGCAAGATTGAACGAACAGATGCTGCTTGCCATGCCAACTGCTATCCCCAGATTGGGGTTCGCCAGAATGTTAGGGAATGCCACCGGCAGCAGCGCGGGCTCTTTCATTGTACTGTCGTAATTGTCCATGAAGTTGACGGTGTTTTTATCGATGCTTTCGAATGCATATTCGCAGATCTCGCTTAGCTTTACTTCTGTGTATCTTGCTGCTGCACATGCCATATCCCGGGAATAAACCTTGCCGAAATTGCCTTTGGAATCAACAAATGGATTCAGCAAAGACTCATTCCCGCGTGAAAGGCGGACCAATGTATCATAAATCGCGGCATCTCCATGC
Source organism: Oscillospiraceae bacterium (assembly GCA_031267245.1). Taxonomy (GTDB): domain Bacteria; phylum Bacillota; class Clostridia; order Oscillospirales; family Ruminococcaceae; genus BNZN01. The sequence goes on along the minus strand of JAIRZL010000047.1, from coordinate 2,543 downwards.
GGGTTGAGTCGCATTGTTTGTCCAACAACATTTGCCGATTTCGTGCGGTGACCAGTCTGAAGCCCCATCTTGTACATTGTGTATAGCAGCTTCCGGTGTGATGGTTTGAATCCATCAATTTCTGGGATAGCGCGCGACAAAATAACACTCATTGCATAAGGCATGTAGTTCGTTTCTAGGATTTTGGTTAGTGGTTCATTCACAACAACCCCCATGCCGTCGATATGCACTTTGTTGTTGTTTGTGCTTCCTTTTGTGTTGATACAGACGCGCTCCTTTCCATGCGCAACATATTAACCTATTGCATGGTATTTGTCATTTCCATGGCTCAGCTGGTTGCATGGTTGCGCAAATTGATTCCCTTTGTGTGTGTTGCCGCTTTGCGAGAGTGCCGGTAGCTTGTTGGTTTGTTGATTTTCTTGCTGCGGATGGGTGCGAGAGAAAAAAGTAACTACAAGTTTTCTCCCCGCGGCTTAGCACAGGGAGAAAATTATTGTAATGATAGCTTTTGATTCTTTGGAGCTGATGAGCAGATTCGAACTGCCGACCTCTTCCTTACCAAGGAAGTGCTCTGCCAACTGAGCTACATCAGCACCTTTGATTTTGCGTTAACCCTCACAAAAGAGCTTCAATTTGCCAACTTGCGCCCGGCCGTGCCAACAGCCAGCTTTATAGTGCCGGGGAAGCTTTCCTTCGCATAAGCGCCTTCGTGCGAAAGATCTTCGTTGTTGTGTTCGCAAACACTGTTCGTTTTTCCTGGAGCTTTGGTGCTCTGAGAAAATTGGGACGTGTCGACTTACAGATCGGCGACCAAAGACCACCGGTGCTTGACAAAAACAGAGAACCCATTCAACAGCTAACAACTTGCTGTCAAGCGAATATACGAAAAAAGCAGCCACACCCGGTAAAGAAAAGAATGGTAAACTGAATAAGGTAACCGCTATTTGCACTTGCCGGCCGATTATGTCCCCGGGCGAATTTTCTTCCCTGGCACGCCCTTCTTCGTTGTGTAATCTTTGGCAAGGAACGGAGTTTTGTGAGAAAAAAGATGATGGCTAGATTTCAGCGGCGATCTCCAGGCCCTCAAGCACAGCTGCCATCGTGCTGCCCCGCCGGAAATGCGCAGGCCAAGATGATAATTTGTAGATGTACCGAATCTCTGCCCACGCCTCTGGATTTGTCATTTATTTACGTTTCTTTTACTTGCAGGGCTGCCTCAACAAAGGAGCTTGTGGAGATGCCGGCGAATAATTTGTGGATCACCGACTGTAGGTGGCAAGCTAGGCTAATCCCACCAGCCTCGACGTTGCCGTCACCGATTTTTTGTACTTGCTCTCCGCGTTTCTTAACGCTGCCGGCGGCCGACTCCACCAAGCTGTGCTGCCGGAAGCTCTTGGGTACGGCTAAAGGGCTTTTTTGCCGGCGTCCTGGCTGTGCCCCTGCGGCAACCTGAAGCGCTGTTTACGGCGTTCCTTCGTCGTTTTTTATGCTTGCGGCCGACCTACAGGCGCCGCTGCGTTGCTTGCCATCATCGTGTTCCTGACAGATTGTCCTTTTGCCGGCGTTCAGGCTCTTCGCATATCAGCTGAAGTTGTGCTTACAGCGGTAAAGAAAGCCACGGTTTTTCTAAAACGCGAAACGCGAGTGTCCGTTGTTAATGGTTTGCTTGCTAACTACACCTACTGCCAGCTTGCGTTTTTGCCGGTTTCCGGCCTCTACCGCCTGCCACTCTGAAACTTTGTTTACGCTGATCTGTTGTCGTTCTTTTTGCAAACGGGCCCCATCGTGTAACGACAGATTGTTTTTTTGCCGGCTACTGGTCCGGCTCTATCCAACGACCCAATCGTAGCCGTTGTCACAGGGCAACCAAGCTTCGTTTTCTTTTTGCTGGCGGAACCCGACGGTCAGGGATTGTTTCCTAGCAACCAACGCGTTCAGCCCTGGTTTTTTTGTCGGCTACTGATCCGCCTCAGGTCAACGACGCAATCGTAAGCGCTGTCACAGGTCAGCCAAGCTTCTGTTTCTTTTTGGTGGCGGGCCACATCGTGATGCGTTAGCTTGTTTTTTGCCAGTTTCCGGCCGCTCTGCAGCGATCAAACCTCAATTCGTTAACTGCTAGCGTGTTTTCTTGTCGGCGTCCTCGCTGTGCCACTGCGGTAACCCAATCGTAGTCGCTCTCACAGGCCAAACAAGCTTCGTTTTCTTTATGCTTGTGTAAGGCGACGGCCTTTGTTGTATTTGACGCAAAAAATCCGTCTTGCTGGTTTCGTGCTTTTCCCAGCCGTCCTGGCTCTCTGCTCTTGCCATCTGGCTAACCAACAACATCTTTGCTGGCGCTCAGTTACGCAGAGCTTTCCATTTGCCAGACCCCCCCCCGGCGTTTGTGGGCTCCAGCTCCCAAGTGTCTGCCATTTGGAATTCTTTGGCTTGCAGCCCGCGCTCAGCGAGAGATACTGCCGCGATAATAATTTGTGGCTGTGCAGAGTCGTTCCCGTTGCTGCAAAAAAACGGGACGCAACGAGGAACTTCTGATTTTATTTCCG
>JAIRZL010000040.1 GCA_031267245.1 Oscillospiraceae bacterium | reverse complement strand
ATTGGGCGACATATCGCATAATTCCGCCAGAGCCATAAACGGGAAAACCGCCGTCTTTAAGGTGTTTATGGTCTCTGCCATTTGAGATGCGGGCAATATCAGCCAACACTACAAACTCTACCCCATCCGGACACAGTTCCGTGATTAATTGCTTAAGTTTACTCATTGCTCTGGACCTCAATCTTCGCAATAATCGTGTTAATCTCTCTCCGCAAAACGTCCTCACGCGAAACGATACGCTCAATTTCGGCGTTAAGAATCTTTATATCCACAACTTCGCGCCTGTCCTCCTGTTCAACATAAGTGCGAACGGAAAGGTTGTAGCCTTGCGCCGCGATGTCACCGTTCGGCACAAGGCTAGCAATGTAATCCACGTTCTCACGATTGGTATATGCGGCAAGTATGGCGTCAATATTCGCTGTGGTCAGTTTATTACTATTGGTAACTTTAACACATTCGCGGCTTGCGTCAATGAAAAGAGTCGAATTTCCGGATTTCGATTTTTTCAATACCATTACGCAGGTAGAAATACTCGTACCGAAAAACAGGTTGTCCGGCAGTTGAATAACGCAATCTATATAGTTGTTATCTATAAGATATTTGCGGATTTTTTGCTCTGCACCGCTACGATACATAATGCCGGGAAAGCAAACAATCGCCGCCGTACCGCTCGTTGCAAGCCAAGAAAGCGAGTGCATAACAAACGCCAGGTCAGCTTTTGATTTCGGTGCAAGCACACCAGCAGACGCAAAACGCGGGTCGTTAATTAGAACGACGTTGCCGTCGCCCTCCCATTTTATCGAATACGGAGGATTTGAAACGATAGCCTCAAACGGCTCGTCGTCCCAATGCTGTGGGTCGGTTAGAGTGTCTCCATGCGCGATGTCGAACTTGTCAAAACCTACATCGTGCAAGAACATATTGATGCGGCAAAGGTTATATGTGGTAATGTTAATTTCCTGCCCGAAAAAGCCTTGCCGCACATTTTCTTTGCCGAGTATTTTGGCAAAATTCAATAGCAGGCTCCCGCTTCCGCAAGCAGGGTCATACACTTTGTTGACTTCGGTTTTTCCCACAAGCGCAATGCGCGTAAGCAACTCCGAAACTTCTTGTGGCGTATAATACTCCCCACCGCTTTTGCCGGCGTTTGAGGCATACATACTCATAAGATATTCGTAAGCGTCACCGAAAGCGTCAATGGTATTATCTTTGTAGTCACCGAGCTTCATATCTCCTACGCCGCCCAGAAGTTTTACAAGTTTCTCGTTGCGTTTTATGACTGTGCCACCGAGTTTGTTGCTGTTCACATCGATGTCATCAAACAACCCTTTTAAATTGTCTTCTGACGGGGTACCTTGTGCGGACGATTCAATGTTTTTGAAAACCGATTCGAGTGTTTCATTCAAGTTCTCATCTGATGCCGCTCTTGCGAGGACATTTTTAAATAACTCTGACGGCAGAACAAAAAATCCCTTTGTATTCACCAAGTCTTCACGGGCAGATTCTGCATCGCTGTCGGATAGTTTGCTGTAATCAAAAGCGCCGTTCCCAGCCTCGCGCTCGCCTTTATTTATATATGCGGTGATGTTCTCAGATATGTAACGGTAGAACAATATGCCGAGAACATACTGCTTAAAATCCCAACCATCCACACTACCGCGCAAATCGTTGGCAATTCCCCATATTGTGCGGTGCAACTCGGCGCGCTCTTGCTCTTTTTTGTTTCCAGACATATTCAGCCGTTCTCCTTATGGGGGAATCTTACTTATTGTGGCACTCGCCCATTTGTTACCCTACCATCCTTTGGTCTTGGTGTTTCTTTGGGAATAATCTAAACACGTCCTAAGCGAATCGCACCCACTAACCGTCCTTTGGCACAAAATTCTTGCACCCGCCTATCGGTGATTCTCCACCTTTCAGCGGCTTGTTGTGGCGTAATCCAATCTAAATCCATTTTCCACATCTCACACAGAAAACTTGCCATTTTTTATTATGCTACGAATTCCCGAAGGAATCAAGAGCAAATCAGAGAATCTTTGCCGACTTGTGTATGTAGCAAGAGATGGGTACCAGACTTAGAGCGCAAACAAAATTAAGAGTAGATTGTTTTATTGCATTTTTATATACCCACGCAAAAATACATAGTCGCATTACATCGGCGTCGTCCTCCGCACAATCTCAAAAACAGAACTGTGTGTCATTTACAACACACAGTTCTGTTACGACAAAGCCGCCTTTGAAAAAGCAACTGCTCTCTTAATGTCCGTTTGGTGGGCCAGTGGACAGGCGAAACGCGAGGGATCCCGTTATTGAGCGGGGTGTAAGATATCGCTGGGAGGCGGACTGTCGCAACAATTCCTGTAAGATTTGGACGTAGACGCTGCTAGCTTGCAGCTTCTGCACGGGCCTAACCTCTTTTTAGAACAGCGAAACAACAGACCCAATTGCAGAGTCGCCCGTGATGCCTGCGCAACACTACCGTCAGAAGCAAGTAGCGGACTTCACCATGAACGCGCATTCCAGCCGTTTCTTCAGCATCTGGCAGCTACACTCATGGGGCCTAGAAACATCTTTCTCAAAGCGTAAATTATTGGCATTACAGCCACCGCCACAATAAAGTCTTGCCCAACAATTCCGGCACTTTTCGCAACGATTGACGCGAAGATTGGCAAATTGTAGTTGTTGGCTAGTATCAAAAAAATCATCAAACAGATTTCCCATAACATAGCTTTTCAAACCAACAAATTGATGGCACGGGTAAATATCACCTTCAGGAACAAAGGCCACATATTCAACTCCTGCACCGCAACCCATTAGACGTTTCGAAAGGCACGGAGATTCCGAATGCACAACGGCAAATTGGAAGAAGTTAAAGCCGCGCCCTTGCTGCGCGCGGCAGACCATTTCTTCCGCAAGCAGTTCATATTCCTTAAAAATCTGCGGGAGATCGCGCTCTGTTAATGCATACGGATGCGTTTCATCTAAAACCACGGGCTCCAACGAAACCTCATTAAAGCCCTCATCCACAAGATGCAAAATATCCTTTGAAAAATCCAGATTTTTCCTGGTGAAAGTCCCGCGTATATAATAATCCTTGCCACCTCTTCGGTTTACCAGTTCTTTAAATTTTGGCAAAACCGCATCGTAACAGCCAACCCCATTCGTAAAAACCCGCATCCTATCATTTGTCTCTTTCCGGCCATCCAACGAAAGCACCACATTAGACATCTCTCGATTAATGAACGCTACCTTTTCGGCATCCAGTCCACACCCATTTGTTGTAAAAGTAAAGCGAAAGTCTTTCTCAAACAGGTCTCCCTGCCTTTTTGCATAGTCAACTATCCTTTTCACAACATCAAAGTTCAAAAGTGGTTCCCCACCAAAGAAATCAACCTCAATATTTCTGCGATTTAAAGACCTCTTTACCAAAAAATCTATCCCTTTTTGGCCAACTTCAAAGCTCATGCTGGTCCGCTTCCCACCAAAACTGCCAGTTCCCGCAAAACAGTAACGGCATCTAAGATCACAATCATGCGAAACATGGAAACACGCTGCTTTCACCGGTATCTTACCCATTTCGTCATGAGTTGTATTCGGGGCTTGAGGTGCAGAAAAAAGCTGCCCCTGTGTGAATAGTTTAAAAATCTCAGAATAGGCATCTTTAATAACGTCTAGATCATAATCCAAGCAAAAGAGCATCTCCTGCGGCAGGTTTTCTGTTAACGGTTCTTTAATACGGTCCAAAAGGTCGAACACAATACGATCAACAACATGAACGCACCCACTGTTTGAATCCACAACAATATAATAGCCATTCAGGTGATATTTATGAACCATCAACAACTCCCCTCATTTCCACTTTGTTTAGCTAAAACCCTGGTCGACTTCGTTGGGCAATGCCATCTGGATGCGGTTTAGCGGCAAGCCCGCCCACAAAGCAAATACCTTACAGAGATAGCTGCCAAGCCGATGGCGAGACCCCCTCAAAAAACGCAAATGGATAAAAAAAGCGCCACTGTACTTGAATCAAAAGCCTTATTTTTTTGTTTGTCGCCGATTGATGTAGGCGTAAGCTTCTCGGCTGGCACCGTAATTCGTTCGCCGAGCAACGAGTTGTTGCCTTATTACATCATCAAAGGAAGCTCGCCAGCTGCCCACTTACAGAACAACGGTCCAGCCCTACCTATCACGAGCTCTTGCCCGCACAAACAAAATCAACAAACACAGCCACTGTTCGCCGAGCCCTTACACAGAAAACTGTAAACACTTGGGAGAGCGAGCGCACAAAAGCGCTGGTCGAACCGAAGCCTAACGGAAACAGCGCAACATCAACCTCCCGGAGCAAAACGCCAGAACATTAGGTATCACACCAAAATCCACTGCCTTTTGTTTTTGCCTGCTTTTCTCATGAGTCAAAACTGCCGGCCCCGGAAAAGGCAAAGTCGCGCTGGACATTCTCTAACCCGCGTACCACAGGAAGCCGTACCTACGCTGGCGTCGGCAATGTCAACGCGCCACGTAGCCCCGAGTCCGTGCGTAAACAACGAAACAGAATCTACCAAATTCAAAGGGACGCCCCCGTAGAGTCCCCCACCAAAATCCACTGTTCTTGATGAGTGCCCACAGAAAAAGCCACGGCTGTTGCTGTTGACTGATTTGCTCCGCTGGCCACAGTGACAGCGATGGGAAAAGACGGAGGTGACCATTCTCTAAGCCGCGTACCAAAGGAAGCAGTACCTACAGCGCTGGCGTCGGCATTGCCAACGCGCCACGTAGCCCCGAGTCCGTGCGTAAACAACGAAACTGAAAGCTACCAGAGACCAGCGGTGATCGCTTAGTGCCACCAAACAAATTCCACTGCCTTTTGTTTTTGCCTGCTTTCCTAAG
>JAIRZL010000013.1 GCA_031267245.1 Oscillospiraceae bacterium | reverse complement strand
AAGGCAGTTGCTCTATCCAACTGAGCTACTGGCACACAGGAGCAAAAAAATGGAGCGGGCGATGGGAATCGAACCCACACAGCCAGCTTGGAAGGCTGGAATTCTACCATTGAACTACGCCCGCAGCGCCACAGATCAATGTTATCAGACCCACAAAATTTTGTCAAGCTTCATTAAAAAGGCCCGGTGTACGCCAAACATCTATTTTGGGGGGACCTGCAAAGAAAGGTCCAAACCTGTTGCTGTCGCGCTGTCTCCACGTTACAGTTAACCCTTTTTCTTGGTTTGCGGTGGGCTTCCCACAGGCAACCCCCTTTCCCGCAAAGGACGCAGCATAGAAGGGAACAGGCGTTGCAAGACACCCGCGGCGCCGGCAAAGAAAGGTCCAATGCTACTGTTACCGCGCTGTTTCCACGTTACAGTTAACCCTTTTTCTTGGTTTGTGGCCCCGCGGTTGGCAACCCAGGATTACGTAAAGGCAAACGAGGAGAAGTGGAATGCGTTGCAGGAAAATGATTATAGCTTCTGCTGTAAACGAGAGGTGTTGATTGCCCTAAACTCGTCAAATCGACCCTGCTCGATGGCGCCGCGGATCTCTTGCATCAGATGATTAAAAAACCATAAATTATGAATTACGCAAAGACGCATGCCAAGCATTTCGCCCACTTTAAGTAGGTACCTAATGTAGCTTCTGGAGTGAGTTTTGCAGGTGGGACATTGGCAATCTTCATCAAGCGGGCGAGGGTCGGTTGTGTATTTTTTGTTTAGAATTCTTATAATCCCGCTATTTGTGAAAAGGTACCCGTGGCGTGCGTTTCTGGTTGGCATTACGCAATCGAAGAGGTCAATTCCTCGGGCTACACATTCTATGATGTTGGCTGGTGTTCCCACTCCCATAAGGTAGCGGGGTTTGTTTTTTGGCATGAGGGGTTCAACGACTGAGATTGTGTTGTACATTTGCTCATGCGTTTCACCAACAGCGAGCCCACCAATAGCGTATCCGTCGAGGCCCAGCCCACGAATACTTTCCATGTGTGCTTGCCTTATGTCGGCAAATGTGGTGCCTTGGTTTATTCCAAACAGCAATTGCTGCGGGTTAGTGGCATCTGCGCGAGCGTTCCAGGATTTGAATGCCTCAACAGAGCGGTGCAGCCATCTGGTTGTGCGTTTAACAGAGTTCTGTGCCCGTGTGTAATCTGCATTCGCTGGTAAGCATTCATCAAAGGCCATGGCAATTGTTGACCCCAGATTTGATTGAATCTGCATGCTTTTCTCCGGCGTCATGAAAATCCTGGCGCCGTCGAGATGAGAGCGGAACAAAACGCCTTCTTCGCTGATATCTGCTGGTTTTGTTAAGGAAAAAACCTGGTAGCCGCCGCTATCTGTTAGAATCGGGCCGCCCCAGGACACAAATTCATGCAATCCGCCCATCTCTTTTATCAGGTCGTCGCCTGGCCGGATATGCAGATGATAGGTGTTGCACAGCAAGACCTGGCACCCGAGCTCGGTGAGATCGCTGGTTGCCACCGCTCCCCGTATTGCACCGCCTGTGCCAACGTTCATGAAAGCTGGTGTTTCAACTTCTCCGTGTGCCGTATGCCACAAACCACGTCGTGCGTTCATATCCTGTTTCTTTAAAACGAACATTTGATTCTCCCTTTCAAATCGAGATTTAAAGAGACGGCTAACACAACGTAGTTTGCGAGCCTGATTAACTCTAAGGTGTGCCTAGTATTTTTGCGATTTCTCGAACACAATCGGCGTTGCTAAGGACAGGGGGTAAATCGTTACCGGTTGTTTGCGGTCTTAGTTTTTGGCATAATCTTGTTGCTTGCGGTAAAAGGAGCCCAAAACTTTTTAATAGTTCTGGTTGTGCAAAAACCTGATGTGGTGGCTTGTCTAATGCGATTTTGCCCGCATGCATAACCACGATTCTGTTTGTTAGTGCGGCTTCTTCCATAAAATGAGTTATCAACACAACCGTTATCCCAAATTGCGAATGCAATTCACCCAGAATCTTCAAGACGTCTTTGCGTCCTTGTGGGTCTAGCATAGCAGTGGGTTCATCTAAAACGATAACCTGAGGTTGCATTGCCAGCACGCCTGCAATTGCTACCCGCTGTTTCTGCCCGCCAGAAAGCTCTTCGAAGAGTGCTGTTTTATGCTCTAACATTCCCAGTTGGCCCAGCGCTGCTTCCACTCGCGTGACCATTTCTTGCTGCGGTATGCCCAGATTCTCCAAGGCGAAGGCAACATCTTCTTCAACAATTGATGTTACGGCTTGGTTATCTGGGTTCTGGAAAACCATGCCAACATGCTGTTTAACAAAAAGGCTGTGTTCTGATTGCTTGGTGTTTTTATCAAACACCCAGACGTCTCCAGAAAGCGGGATTAACAACCCATTCAGGTGTTTCGCTAAGGTGGATTTCCCTGAACCGTTTGCACCAACAATCGAGATAAATTCTCCTGCCTGTATGGTTAAATTAATATCCTGCAATATGTTTTTAGAATCCGCGGTTTGTCTATAAGAAAAGTTGACATTCTCTAGTTTTATCATTTTTTCGTCACAACCTTGCCAAAGTTTGCTTGGTTGCCCTTGCTGCATTTGTGTGCAAATAGACCCCCCCCATGGTGATCAGCTTCTTTTCTGTGTGGCCCTTTATTCTAGTGTGGTTGTTCGTGATTTACCGCAATGCCAACAAATCCGCACGGCAGCGTTAGTTCAGACGAATTCACCCGCAGGCCAATTTCATCTACCATGATCCTGCTTTTGAATTTGGTGCCGATTGTGGTTTGTAAAAGATACCGGACAACGCCGCCGCAGAACCCAGGGGTGTACATATTGAGAATTAGCATCAAGAATTTGTTTGAAAGCAATCCAGAAAGCAGCTCCAGGAATGTATAGATATCCTCTTCTAGCTTCCAGCGCTTTCCTCCCTTGCCATTACCATAGGCTGGTGGGTCTAAAATGACAATGTCATATTTGCTTCCCCGGCGGAGCTCCCGCTTCACAAATTCCACGCAGTCATCAACAATCCATCTGATCGGAAGATTGCCTTGCCCAGACAGTCTCTGATTTACTTTCCCCCAATTAATCATCCCTTTTGCGGCATCCACGTGACAGACAGCCGCTCCAGCCCCGGCCGCAACCAAGCTGGCGGCCCCTGTGTACCCAAAAAGGTTTAGCACTCTAACGGGCCGTGCTGATGCCTTGATAGCGCTCTCCAATCGCTTCCAATTGCTTTCTTGTTCGGGGAATAGCCCCATGTGTTTGAAGTTTGTTGGCTTAACCAAAAAACGCAAATTGCCATACTCTAGCACCTGTTCGGGATTTTTCTTGGTATAAAACTGCCAAATCCCGCCACCTGTGCTTGTTCTTGTATGCCTGGCGTCTGGATTTTGCCATTCCATTAGGTTTTTTTGGGTTTGCCATATTGAGCGCGGGTCTGGGCGAATCAAAACCAAGTTGCCCCATTTTTCCAGCCGCTCGCCCCCAGACACATCCAGTAGTTGATAACCCATAAGGGTAGATGTACTCAATCTTCTTTAACCTCTCCAACAATTCTTACCAAATGGTCAGCGATTTCCGCAATTCTTTGTGGGTTTGGGCCTTCCACAAAGAGCCGAACGACAGGTTCCGTGCCAGATGCCCGCACAATGATTCTTCCTTGGCTACCCAATTCTGTTTCGTATTGCTTTACGACATCATTTAAAGTTTCGTTAAGGATGATCTCGTTGTTGTTCTTGCATTGCACGGTTTTGTGTATTCGTGGCACCTTTTCGAATTCTTGGCCGAGTTTGTGCAGATCAAGCCCCAGTTCGGCGATTGCTTTAAGTAATAGGCAGGCGGTTAGTTGGCCGTCGCTGCTCCTGGAATAATCGGCGCAGATCACATGGCCAGAATGTTCCGCGCCGATGCTATAACCATTTTTTAGCATTTCTTCCACCACATATTTATCGCCAATGTCGGCAATAATTACCGGCTCTAATCCCATGTTGTTAACTGCCTTTGAAAAACCCAAATTGCTTGTTTGTGTTGCAACAATTTTTGGGATTGACAGCCGGCCTGTTTGCATCATTAGTTTTGCCAAGATTAGCGATATATTGTCGCCGTCTAGGATTTTGCCAGCAGAGTTCAGCATCAAGCATCTATCTGCATCGCCATCAAAAGCGAACCCGATATCATACTTTTCTTCGATTAATGTCTGGCGGAGCGAATTAATGGCTTCTGCGCCGCAGTTTCTGTTTATGTTAACTCCATTTGGATTGTTGTGGATAATCTTGGAGTTTTTTAAGCCTCCAAAGATGAAGTTCGCGGTAACGCTTGCGCCTCCGTTTGCGCAATCTAGGATGATTTTGGGAGTGGTATCCTTAAATTTGACAGCTGTTACAAATCCCCGCAGGTACTTTAGATATTTTGCAGTCATCAGATTATCATAATAAATGGCGCCAATTTTGCGACAATTTGTGTTTTTTATCCCACCATCTTTAAGCAAGCTTTCAATCTTTTGTTCCTGTATAATATTTAGCTTTACCCCGTCTGGCCCAAAAACCTTTATCCCGTTATATTCATATGAGTTGTGAGAAGCTGTGATCATGATACCTGCTGCAAAATGACCGGCTGTTATGGCAAAAGAAACTAGCGGTGTGGGCGCCACTCCCAGCAGATGCGTGTTTAATCCGGCGGCACAGATCCCTGCGGTTACTGCTGCTTCCATCATGCCGGATGAGATCCTGGTGTCTCTGCCAACAACAACCGTTTTTGCGCTCGGGGCCAGTTCCTCTGCAATGAATTGCCCAATCGCGTTCCCAACTTTAAAGGCTAGTTCGGCTGTCAAATCTTCCCCTGCGATGCCCCTGATTCCATCTGTTCCAAAGTATCTCACAACTTGTACCCCCCCGGCGGATATAGTGTTTGCTATGGCTTTTCTGCTTTTGTTATCTTCCTCTTTCCTGGCACACCACTGTTTTCGCCTCTTCCCAACCAGCACTGTGATGCCTTGTGACAGCACAAGTTGCTGCTTAGTCCCTCTTTTGGCCGCGCTGGTTTCGCCGGGAACTCCAAGCCAGCGCCATTGCTCGCGCCCATGTTTGGGCCTTTTTTGCCCTAAATCGGCCCCTACGGCGTCGTGCTGTCCCATTGAAGAGTTGGCAAGCGGGGGGTGCCTAATCCGTAGATGCTTCCCATGTGTGTCATTTTTGTTCTTGCCCCGGAACTCCAAGCCAGCGCCATTGCTCGCGCCCATGTTCGGGCCTTTTTTGCCCTAAGTCGGACACCTGCGGCGTCGTGCTGTCCCATTGAAGAGTTGGCAAGCGGGGGATGCCTAATCCGTAGATGCTTCCCATGTGTGTCCTTTTTTGTTCTTGCCCCGGAACTCCAGCCAGTGCCATTGCTCGCGCTCCTGTTTGGGACCTTTTTTGCCCTAAGTCGGACCCCTTCGGCGTCGTACATACCAACTGGAGGCCCCTGATTCTCTGTGCTTTGAAAGGTCGTGACTGTGTACCGTAGCTGCTTGGCTCTCTTATTTGACAAAGCTGCTTGCCTGACAGGCAAAAAACCGTTGGCAGCGCTGACGGCGTGGGTTTGTTATGATGACGTCAGTCCGAGGGATTTTTCTTGGCGTTTGCTGCTTTTTCTTCCCCAGCCGGGCAAAAGGCTCCGGAGGGCGCATTCTGCAGGTGCGTTACAATCGCTGACTAAATGGTGCAACGCTCTGGTTTCTCTGCGAGGCCTGGCGCTGGGCTTTACCATTTGCGCTGCCATGTTTCTATCGCAGCTGCTTTGGACGCCTATCCAACGCCGGCATTTGTCAGTATGAGTTCCTGGTGTTTTTGGTTGTGCCGTTCAGAAGCGCTGGTGGCAGTTCCCTGCCTTTCGTTTTTGGCGATCCCCTGGGGCCGTAACTTTCACGCTTGATAGCTAATTTGTAGACTTGTTCCGCTAATGCTTTTGCCAAACCTCGGCCCACTAGACGCCATTGATTTCGCTTGCTTGCTTTTGGATTTTGGTAAGTGCTGGGGCGCATCGCCGCGAATTCTTCCTCGGTCAGTGTTAATTTTGTTTTTGTCTCCCTCGCTCCCTTCGGCGTTTGCTCTGGTGGCTGCTAGTCTTTCGCTACGTTCCAGCCGCTTTCGCTACTTTTTTCTGGCGACAGCTACTCTTTACGCTATTGTCCGTTCCTCCTGGCTTTCGGTGTTCTCACCCATTGCCAACATCGCCGTGGCTTTTGGCTTGCAACGTGGTAAGCTCGCTTTCTCCGCACGGCCCTGCGTCTTTGCTGCTTCCGCTCGGCCTCTATGCCGTGGCGTTTTGCGTGACTCTTACCATGCTAATCTGGTTTTTGATTGTTTGGGTGCGGGAAAAGATTGGGCTGTTGTGATTTTTTGCCCAAATATTCATAACACAGGCTAGTTGCGCATCTGCCGCGTGGAGTGCGAGCTAAAAAGCCAATTTGGATAAGATACGGCTCATACACATCTTCGAGTGTTACCGCCTCCTCACCAATGGCTGTTGCTAAAGTCTCTAATCCCACCGGACCGCCGTTATAGTTTTTTATTATTGTATTCATCATTCGGTGATCAAGAAGATCCAAACCGAGCTTGTCGATATCTAGTTTTTGCAGCACCAATTCGGCCGTCTCTTTGGTGATTTTTTTTTCATAATAAAACTCCGCAAAGTCGCGTACCCGCCGTAGCAACCGATTGGCTATTCGCGGTGTGCCCCGACTTCTGGCTGCAATTTCTTGCGCACCGCCGGCATCGCAATCCGCTTTTAAGATGTGGCTGCTACGTTCAACGATTTTTGCAAGGCTAGTGTGATCATAAAGCTCCAGGCGCAGCAAAATGCCAAACCGATCGCGCAGCGGGGGTGATAGCTTACCGGCCCTTGTTGTGGCTCCAATGAGGGTAAAATGTGGCAGCTCCAATCGCACGGCTCTTGCTGATGGTCCTTTGCCGATGATTATATCTAACCCAAAATCTTCCATTGCCGGGTAAAGGATTTCTTCTATGCTTCGCGGCATCCTGTGGATTTCATCCACAAACAAAACATCCTTCTCGCCAATATTTGTAAGTAAAGATGCAAGATCACCTGGGCGCTCAATTGCTGGCCCAGATGTGACCCGCAAGTTCACGCCAAGTTCGTTTGCGACCACGTTGGCCAGGGTTGTTTTCCCAACTCCGGGCGGGCCATAAAAAAGGCAATGGTCCAGTGCTTCTTTTCGATTTAGGGCAGCTGCAATGAAAACCTTTAAATTCTCTTTGGCTTTATGCTGCCCAATATATTCATCCAGTAATTTTGGCCTAAGTGTAAGCTCGATTTCGCCATCTTCTGTTGAAAATGCCGGGTTAACACTTCTGGTGGCTTCTGGATCTGGCCCTGTTTGATTCACGGCAACACCCCATTATTTTGGAATTCCGTCGCAGATACTGTATATTGTTTGCGCAGAGATCAGGCCCACGCCTGCGCCGGCGATAACGTCGCTTGGGTAATGAACAAACAGATAAACTCGCGAAAAGGAGATGATGGCTGCGAATGACATTGCGAATATCCCAACTTTGCCGTTTGCTTTTTGCACCAACAGCGCATAGGAAAATGCCGTTGCTGCGTGGCTGGACGGGAAAGAAAAGTTAGGTGGGGGGGGTATTATTAGGTGGCAGTAGATGCCGTTTGTGTGTGGTCTTGCACGGTGCCAGATTTTTTTTAATATATGCTCGCAGATGAATGGTGTGAATGCAATTGCGATGATCGTCGTTATCGCAAACCTGTACTTTTTGAAGGACAACGAAAAAATACTTGTTAGGATAAGTGGCACGGCGAAGCCCAAACTTTTGGAAGAGAATATCATTATTTTATCCATGTAAGTGGAACGCATGTGGTTCTGAATATACCGCATGATCTTTATTTCCGTGTTCATTTCGTTGCCTCCTTTTGCTCTGCTTTTTCTAAGAGGTTTTCTTTATTGTCCTCTCCTGCAACACGCTGCCGTTCCTCGCAGAATAATCGTTATTAAAGGGACGCTGGCATTTATAAGATATACTAGGTCTGCAATTGAGGTGCAGACGGATCTATCTTTTTACGCAGTATTGATCCTGCTTTTGGCTGAATATCTGTGCGAAAAGAAAATTTCATCATGGCATGTGGCACCGAGTTTAGCTCATCGCCAGCTTCGTCGAAGAGCCTTTCGATACGCAACTGCAAAGGCAGAGCGCCGGGCTCTAGCAATTCCAGGTTCGTAGGTGCGGTGAATTTGTTTCTTTGTATACAGTTTACCACAGAACCGTTGCAGGATTCAACTGTTGCTACCACATCATATTCCCGCACATAGCCGCCATTTTTGATGGTTTGCCCTGGTGTGCCGAAATAAAAGCCGGTTGAATATTCTCGATGGCTGACTTTATACACCTCGTTGTGAATGGGTTCTGGCAGGTTGAAATTGACGGGATTGTGAGCGAACAAATCAACCGCTTGCCTATAAGCATTGGTGATAACTGCGCAGTAATAAAAAGATTTTGCGCGGCCTTCGATCTTGAAGCTGTTGATCCCAGCATCTATAAGCTCAGGGATATGATTGATCATACAAAGATCTCTTGAGTTAAAGATATAACTTCCTGATCTGGTTTCCTGCAGTTCAAATACCTGTTCTGGACGTGTTTGTTCAACAAGATAAGCCCACCGGCAGGGCTGCGCGCATTCGCCGCGATTTGCATCTCTGCCTGTCATAAAGGTGGAAAGCAGGCATCTCCCAGAAAAGGCCATGCACATAGCCCCATGAACAAAAACTTCCAATTCAAGCTCATTTGGTGTTTTTTTTCGGATCTCTTTTATTTCTTCCATGCTTAATTCTCGTGCAAGAATAATCCGATTGGCGCCCATTTTGAAAAGCTCATTCGCTGCTGCGGAATTGACAATCCCCATTTGGGTTGAAACGTGTATGTCAATGCCATTGGTGTGCTGCTTTATGAAAGAAAAAACCCCCAAGTCGGCAACAATGAACGCATCGATACCAGCCTCTTTCGCCAATTCCACGCAACCAGGCAAGGAACCAAGATCTGCATTCCTTGGCAGCGTGTTCAATGCCAAATATACTTTAACTTTGTGTTCGTGAGCAAAGTTTACAGCTGCTTTCAATTCTTCGCCGGTGAAGTTTTGTGTTGATGTTCGCATGGAAAACGCTTGCAAACCCAAGTATACGGCATCTGCGCCAAACAACACAGAAAATCTCAATTTCTCCGCATCACCAGCAGGTGCCAAGATCTCGGGTTTTTTTGTGTTGGAATTCACCTTAAACTCCCTTCGTTCTGCTTGTATTTCACTGTAAGTGCCGCTCGCTTCGCGTGCTCATTGCAACTGGCTTTACAAATGCTGCTCGCCGCTGGTAAGTTGCTCTCTTTCTTGAAAGCTTCTGCAATTCGGGTAGCTATTGTGGCACTTGTGTTGTTTTTATGCAAACTATCACAACATGTTGGTGCTACAGTCGGTGGCGCGTTTTGTATTTTTAACATCCACCCGCCGCCGGAAGCCCATAAGCCGCTTGGGGCTTTGTCCCTGCGTATTCCGGCGCAGCTACTTTTGGGCTGGGACCATCAAACCGTCGCACCAAGCGTATCAGTTGCTGCTGATTTTTTCAAAAGAGTTCACGTATTGTGTGTTGCGCAGCGGGCCGCCTTCCTGTTGGCGTGACGACGGAAACTCGGCGAGTATGCCGCACAAAAAACAAAATACCGTGGCCATCATGTTTTTTTTGGTTGCCTCTCAAAAAGGGCATTCGCTGCTTGCTGGCTTATTTTGCAAGTGCCTGCTCTTTGCTGGTGCCGCTCAATCTAAGAACTGTTACAGAAAGGTCCCTGGTGTGCGGGGGAACAAAAGAACGTCTCGGATGTTTGTTATGCCGGTTAAATACATAACAAGGCGCTCGAAACCCAGCCCAAAGCCAGCATGTTTGGTGCCTCCGAATCGGCGCAATTCGAAATACCAGTCGTAATCCTGTTCCCGTAAGCCGCATTCTTGTATCCTTTGTTTCAGGATCTCCACTCGCTCTTCACGTTGGCTACCGCCGATGATTTCTCCAATTCCTGGCACCAAAAGGTCCATTGCGGCAACGGTTTTGTTGTCGTTGTTCATTCGCATGTAAAATGCTTTGATTCCTGCCGGGTAGTTTATAACAAAAACAGGCTGCTTGAATAATTGCTCTGTTAGGTAGCGTTCATGCTCGGTTTGCAGGTCGCACCCCCATGTTGCGGGGAATTCAAAAGTTTGTGTGCTTTTTTGCAGAAGATCAATTGCTTCTGTGTAGCTGACCACGGCAACCTTCGATTTTTGCACGTGTGACAACCTGTCTATCAAACCCTTATCTATCTTATCATTAAAGAACTCTAGCTCCTGTGCGCAATGTTCTAGTACATATCCTATAACATATTTAAGCATGGATTCTGCCAACTGCATGTTGTCGGAAAGGTCTGCAAATGATATTTCTGGCTCAATCATCCAGAATTCGGCGGCGTGCCGTGCGGTGTTAGAGTTCTCTGCGCGGAAGGTGGGGCCGAAGGTGTATATTTTGCCAAAGGCCATTGCCATGCACTCACCTTCTAGTTGGCCAGAAACTGTAAGATGCGCTGCGCGGCCAAAGAAATCCTTTGCATAGTCAACATCGCCTTGGTTGTTTTTTGGCGGATTATCAAGGTCAAGCGCGGTAACTCGGAACATTTCTCCTGCGCCTTCGCAATCATTGCCGGTTATGATAGGCGTGTGAGTGTACACGAATCCGCGCTCATTGAAAAACTTGTGGATAGCAAATGCTGCCACAGATCGCACCCTAAAAACAGAACCCAGGGTGTTACTTCTGGCGCGCAGATGCGGGATTGAGCGCAAGAATTCCAATGAATGTTGTTTTTTTTGAAGTGGGTACTCCGAGGATGATGAACCCTCCACTTGGATCTTGGTGGCTTTCAATTCAAATGGTTGTTGTCCGTTTGGAGTTTCAATACAAACGCCGTTCACCACGAATGATGCCCCCACGTTTTCTTTCATGATGTCTGGGAAATTCTCGATAGTAGCCGCGTCAACAACCACCTGAAGGTTCTTGAGCTGCGACCCATCGTTAAGTTCAATAAACCCTAGGTTTTTGCTTTCACGAATGGTTCTTGCCCATCCGCAAACAGTCAGTTCTTTGCCAAAGTGTTGTGCTGGGGTTTGAGAAAGCTCGTGGATTGATATTCTTTTCATTTAAACTTCACCCCGTGTTAGAATTAGATCCAATATGATTTCTTTGAGGAGCACCGGATTGCCCCTACCATTAAGGCGTTTCATGCATTCCCCAACGGCGAATCCAAGGATGTTTGTTTTCCCTTCTTGGAAGAGCTTTGTTACCTGCGGATTTTCTGCAAGAACGGCTTCCGCGATTTCTTTTAGGGAGTTTTGGTCACTCAATTGCAGTAAGCCTTCCTGTTGGGCCACGATTTCCGGAGAGATGTCTTCCTGCATTAGCCTTTCAACTATTATTTTCGCCGCTGTATTGGAGATTTTGTTCTGGTCGATCATATTTATCATTTTGCTAAGATTTTGAGGAGTCAACTTCGAATCAGAAAGCCGGATGTTTTTTTCGTTCAAGATCCGTGAAATATCGCCCTGAATCCAGTTGGCGGCTTTTTGTGGCGCAAACTCGCCGGTTTTTGCGGTAGCTTCGAATAGTTGAATTTTCTCTTGATCTTCTGCCAGCAAGCCGGCATCTGTGAACGTGAGCCCGTAATCTCGCATGAGGCGCTTGACCTTTTGAACAGGCAGCTCACCCAGCGATTTGCGAACCTCTTCAACTTCCTCTTTTGATATCTCAATGACTGGGATATCTGGGTCCTGGAAATATCTATATTCAACGACCGCGTCTTTTTTTCGCATGACGCTGCTCTTGTTTGCCTCTTCATCCCATCGCAGGGTTACCGGTTCAATCTCTTTGCCAGATTCTAGAATTTCTGTCTGCCGCCGAATCTCGCACTCCACAGCACGTGCGGCGTTGTTTATCCCTCCGACGTTTTTGATTTCGCATCTTACCCCCAAATGCGGAGATCCGTTTGGTTTTAACGAAACATTAATATCTTCACGCAGCGACCCTTCCTCAACCTTGCAATCGCTAACGCCGAGATATCGCATGGTGTTCATTATGGTTTCTAGGTACGCTTTCATTTCAGCTGCGCTGCTCAATTCTGGCTTGGAAACAATCTCGATGAGGGGAACCCCAGACCGGTTAAAATCTATGAATGATCGGTCTTCTGCAGCACTGTGGATCATCTTTCCGGCATCTTCTTCAAGATGGATCTGTACTAGGTTTATTTTTTTGCTCTGGGTGCCGTTGTTTAACAGAATCTCAACAAAGCCGCCCACGCACAAAGGAGCCTCGTTTTGCGAAATCTGGTACCCCTTTGGAAGGTCTGGATAGAAATAGTTTTTGCGATCAAATGTTGTGCGGTTGTTTATCTCGCAATTCAATGCTAGTCCGGCTTTGAGTGCAAGTTGCACCGCTTCTTTGTTAAGGTTTGGCAAGGTGCCGGGCATGCCTGTGCAGATCTCGCAACAATGCGAGTTTGCGACCCCACCGAATTCATTCTTGCAGCTGCAATACATTTTTGATCTGGTTTTGAGCTCAACATGTACCTCAAGCCCAATCACAACATCTAAGTCCATACTTTTCCCCTTTTGTTCCTTAATTTTGCTGCTTAAACATTTGAAGCAATAGCGCCTCTTTGGGCGGCGGAGGCCGCGAATCCCGCAACCTTTTGTTACCCACGGAAGAAGGTTTCTCGTATTCAAATCTGCTCCATTGACGCTGCTTCGTCGTTGTGTTGCCGTCGGAAAGCTGCTTCCTAACACCCAATGATCAGCTGCCTTTGAGCAAAGTAGTAGGCGGTGCCACGCGGGTTCTTATTATGGGTGCCATCGGCGACGGTAGTGCCCCGCGGCGGCTGTTGTTTCTTTATTTGAAAAAGGTTTCCGGCGTCGTGTTCTTGCAGCGGGTTACCACTCTCGTGCACGGAGCTGCTGTCGTTGCTGGCAGTTCGTCCGTTGTGTGTCTGTTTGGTCCCGCCAAGTGTTTCGCCATGATCACCTGTGGGCTCAGCACGGAAGCACGCTAGGTTCGCTTGCAAATGGCCAACGCGAAAGTAACCAGATTGGCCAAAACTTTGTTGCCATAAAAGCGTTAAAGCCGAGGGCCATGCTGTTGGTCGCGCCAAGCGTCTCGCCGCCATCCCGGGTTTTGCAAAAAGAAACCTAAGCAACAGGTTCTGCTGTTGGGAGTTGCTGGTTGTTGCTTGCCGGTGTCGGTGTTACTTGAATGGGCGCTGCCGCTGCTGTGTTTGTTGCCGTTACGGCAGCCGGGGTCGATTGCTGCTCGTTTGTTGGCTCCGCCGGGGGGATGGCGTTTGTTGGCGGCTCTGGCTCGTTGTCTTGGATATGCAAAGCTGAGCAACGGGGTGGCAATTTGGATTTGCTATAAAAGCCGTGGCTTACCGCTTTGCAGTGTTGGCCGGCCAAGAGGCCGGTGCGATTGCAATAGGGGCAAACGAGCACGTCGGGATCTTCGATGAATTCTTTAGGCTGTAAGTTTTTGTGTAGGGGTTCCATTACTGTTCGCCATAGGTGTGTTGGTGGGTAGTGTGGCCAGAGCTGTAGCATTGTTGCGGGCCTGTCGTAACCCACCCAAACGCCGCAGAGAAAATAAGGAGTTGCTCCCACAAACCAGGCGTCCTTTTCTTCTGACGTTGTTCCTGTTTTGCCAAAAATTGGCAGCTGTTTAAAGTTCGCCGTTCTGCCTGTACCGGCGGTAACAACATTTCGGAGCAGGTGGTTCATTACAATGGCTGTTGATTTTGTTATTACCTGCTGCGGCTTCGTTGCCTGCTCCAGCACAGCATTTCCCCTTCTGTCTACCACTTTTGTGTAGCAATATGGTTTTGCAAAATACCCACCGTTACAAAAAATCTGATACGCTCCCGTTAATTCTAAAAGGCTGACCCCGTCTGTGACGGCGCCAAGTGCCATGCTTGCAAGGTTTTTGTCGTTGTAGATTTTTCCCTTAACTGTTTTGCTTTCTACTAACGAATCTAGCCCCAAGTTGTTTTTAAGAAACGCAAAACTCTTTTGTGGGGTCAGTTTTTGGCATGTCCGCACAGCCACTGCATTAGAAGATTCCTCCAACGCCTTTGGTAGCAATATATTCCCGTAATAACGGCCATAAGCATTGGCTGGCCAAACTTTGTTGCCCAACTTGATGGGCTGGTCTTCGACCAATGAAGAATAGTGTACCAAGTTATTTTCCATGGCCAAAGCATAAACGGCTACTGGCTTTATTGTAGAGCCTGGTTGCCTTTTGGTAAGGGTTGCGCGGTTTAATCCACGTGAGATTTTCTTTTCGCCAACCCCACCAACAAGCCCTTGTATTGCTCCATTTGGTGCCAGAATCACCATGCTTGCCTGCAGCTCACCTTGCCCGCCACGCACATGAGATAAATCTACAGGATTTGCAAGCTTTTCTTCCAACAAATGCTGAACCCGTTCATCCACAGTTGAATAGATCCGGTATCCGCCGCGAAAAATTTGTTTTGTTGCGTATTGTCTGGTGAACCCATACTGCTCCACAAGGCCGGCAATAACAGACTCGATTAGGTGATCAATGAAGTAGCTAGTCACACTGTCTTTCCTGTGATTTTTTTTCTCCGTTAGCTTTAATTCGCCAGCAGCAGCTTTGTTGTAATCTGCCGGCTTGATAAAATTAAATTCTAGCATTTTCTTTAGAATATGTTGGCGACGAGCTTTGTTGTTTTCTGGGTGCACAAATGGATCGTAACGCACAGGATGTTTTGTTATTGCAATGATTGCCACCGTTTCCTGCAAAGTTAGATCTTTTGCTGGCTTGTCAAAATAAAAGTTTGCAGCAGCTTCAATGCCGTTTATATTGTTTCCAAAATAGACCACATTTAGGTATGCTTCCAAGATCTCCTGCTTCGTGTGCCGCTTTTCAAGACACAGAGCAGAAATAATCTCTCGTACTTTTCTGCTTGCTCTAATCTGTTTGTCGCCGGTGATGTTTTTGACTAGCTGCTGTGTGATGGTGGAGCCGCCCTGCGTTCCGCCGAATATGTGCAGAAACGAGTTTAGAAATGCCGTTGCTGTTCTTTTGAAATCCACTCCCTTGTGGTGCATAAATCGCTGGTCTTCCACCGCAATTGCCGCATTTGGAGCATATTGTGAAATGTTTTCCAGGTCAACCCACGTTCTGTTTTCCGCACCATGCAATCGATAAATCTCATATGGATTGCCTTGCTTGTCGTTTGCGTAAATTATCGTTGCGCAGTCGAGATCCAGGTTGGATATATCGATATTTTGCCGTTCTGTGATCATATTCGAGATAGATATGGTTATAACAATCCCAACCATGCAACAGCTGATAATCCCCATGCAGAATATCACAGCGATAATGTTGCGTAGTGTGCCTTTCCCCCCATTCGATTTTTTTGTGCTCTTTATCAACCGTAATCCTCTCTCTTCATCTTAGCTAAAGGGCTAGTAAATATCGATAATAGGAATATATTTATGAGAATCTTTGTTTGTGTGTAAAGCCCGCTAGTTGCTTTTGTTAGTATATCACAAGATGCGCATTCCCTCAACGCCAATAATATTATTTTCAATATTTGCAACTGCGAGTCATTTCACGCAACAATAGGAATCTTATCTCAGTCTGGTTTGCGCTTCTTCTTTCTGGTTTCTTGCGCCGCCAGCAGATGGTGCTGTGGTTTTTTTGCACGCAACGGCAAAGTGCTGGAAGAGGGCTGCAATGTTGGGTCGCCAAAGCCTACGCGAACTTGTAGCATCGTTAGCGGGTAAGGATGCTGTACAGACGAACTTGTGTTGGTGAATAACCTCTCTGATTCCTGGGCCCGGTGGCGGTCGCGAATGATTAGTTGTTGCATCTTTATAGTTTGCCAGGGAAGTGTTGTGTGTTTGCACCGTTGCTGGAGCGTCTGCACTGCTTGGGTGCGTCATTTGTTTTTCTGGACACGAGCTGTCATGGTGCTCGGCAACAAAAAACACGCTGGTTGTTTTTGTTTGTTCTCCTATGGTTTGCCAGTATTTTCTCTGGGAATTCTGTTTTGTTGCTGCGGGTGGGTATGGGAAACAGGATCTTTTTGTTTGGAATGTTGAGCAGATGGATGGGATTTGGTTTCTTGCGGTGCGAGATTGTGTGTGACAGATCTTCATGATATAATTAACTGTCTTTGTCATTGAGTGGTAAAGATGTTATGTTGGTTAAGAAGGCTGGGTTGTTTTGTGCGGGTTCGAAAAATATTAGGTAAAGTGGCAGTGGTTGTCTTTTTTTGCGGGTGCTTGTGGTTGTTTTTTTATCTGCAGAATAACCTTATAGTTACAACTCACATAATGTACAAAAATCACAAGATACCGTCTCAATTTGATGGTTACAAGGTGCTTCAGATATCTGACCTACATGATAAACTATTTGGCAAGGCGCAAAAGAGATTGATGAAGAAGATTCGGGCAGTAAAGCCGGATGTTATTGTTATAACAGGTGACCTTGTTGATTCTTATTCCGTGTACGCTGCGAGCTTTAACCTGCGGTTTGATAATGCAATGAGCTTAATTGAGCAGCTTATGACACTTGCTCCGGTTTTTTACGTTCCTGGCAACCATGAAGCTCGCGGTGATATATACAAAGAGCTTCAACCCAAGCTTATTGCGGCGGGAGTTCATGTTCTGTTTGATAGTTACGAGGTCATCAAAAAAGGGAATCAACAAATTGGTATCTGTGGTTTGCGTGATGCTTCTTTTGGCAGAAATCCGCCTTTTAAGGATCTCTTAACCAGCTTTGTGTTGCATTCAGAAGTGCCGTTTAATATTCTGTTGGCTCACGATCCATCGCCTTTTCAAATTTATGACACAGAAGGAATTGATTTGGTTTTTTGTGGGCATTTTCATGGTGGACAGGTGAGGCTCCCGTGTTATGGCGCGGTTTTTACGCAGTTCCCATATATAGGTGGTGCGTATGAATTTGAGCACATGACAATGGTTGTTAGCCGCGGACTGGGGAGCCCTGGTGCGTTACCATTAAGATTGTTCAACCTGCCAGAGCTTGTTGTGGTTACTTTGAAATCTGTTTAATGGAGGATTTTCGATGGCTTATAAAATAAATAATGACTGTATAAATTGTGGGGCTTGCCGAGCCACGTGCCCGGTTGGCGCAATAACAGTGGTCGAGGGCAGGCATATGATAGAAACGGCTGCTTGCGTCGATTGCGGTTCTTGCGCTGTTTGCTGCCCTGTTGGTGCGCCTCGGCCGGACAGCTCTTTGTCATAGCGTTTTTACAACGGCTTATTTTCGCTCGTTCCAGCGGCCGCTGTCGGTTTTGGCGCCGAACGGCTTTTTTGTCTTGCCGCTTAACCACGGCCCACACGCTGCGATGCCTCTTGTGTTTTGTTTTTCTGCGCAAAAAACAGATCACCAACTGCCTGTGGGTTCGCTAATTTGTCGCCTGCTTTCTGTAAAAGGATAGCCAAAAGAGCTTTTTGACAGGTGTCGGGTAGTTGTTTGCCGATATGCTGACTACCTCGCAGATCTGCTCATGCGGTTCTCACATGCCAGCCTTTTCCCGTCTGGTGCCCTGATCAAATTCTATTGCCGTCAGCGGACCGCGAAGCCGGCTTAATCTCCTTTTGGGTTGGTCGTTGCCTTCCGCATTAAGACTTTCCCTGCTTGTCGCCGTGCCGGCCGTTGGCCCGCACACCTATCGCTTTCTCCGTCGCTTTGCTGTGGGGAAGAACGCCCAGAGAGCTGTTGCCAGCCGAGAATCAGTTCTATGTTTTTTTTGCAAATTAAGCAGTCGCATAAACGACTTGCGCCGGTCACGTTTGTGCACAATGATAGCAACAAAGGCCGCCGGGTACAAAACCACCGGCGTCTTCTTTCGCCTTGTCGTTGCGGTGAAAAATCCCGCGAACGGGCAGTCCGCGAGTAGGGATCGTCCTATTCTTGGCCCCGGGCCATGTTGTGTTTGTTTGCCTGGCAGCGATCACTCCTGTCCTTTGCTTTTTCTGTGAGCTGCTGCTTGCCAGAACCTGGATTGCTAGCTGCGTCCTCAACAAAATTTGCTCCTGGCTAGCTTCGCCATAACAAAACCCAATCGTAGGTCGCGCCGCATCGCAGATGTTCCGCACGGTGGCTGTGGGCGAAGATTGCGCCATTTGCGCTACACATGGGTGGCGTGGTTTAACTATCGAGCGAGTGCAGCCACCATGCTCGTGGGTCACCCTATCGTTCCAAATCCTACTGATTAGAATGATATACAACCGTTGGTTGTTAAATGTATCTTGATATTGCACCTCATTTCTGATGTAATATGCATGTAATCAAAATGGAATGAGGTAGCAATCATGTTGAATCAAAACGAAATCGGCGCAAAGATCGCTGTGGCACGAAAGCTGAAAAATCTATCACAGGCACAGCTTGCCGAGTGGGTTGCTGTGAGCGCACAGGCAGTGGGCAAATGGGAGCGCGGCGAATCCATGCCGGACATTATATCGTTTGCGCGGCTGGCTGGGGTGCTTGGCACCGATGTAAACTATTTTGTGGGTGCCGGGGCGGACCCATCTCAAAAAGAAACGGCGGCGATGTGTGGGGCAGCGGATGAAGGATCGAGCAATGCCAACAATTCCTGCCCTTGGGGGAATATGTCTGGCGGGAATTGGACGAATGCCGACTTTACCGGGCTTTTCGGGCTGCCGCAACGATTTTCCGGCTCGAATATCAACAAATGCCTATTTGTTGAATCGGAGCTAGCCGGATTGACATTTCGGGGGGATAACATCCAAAAGAGTGATTTTTCCCGTTCGGATTTGCGCCGGTGCAGCTTTAGATCATCGAACTTGCAGCATTCTATCTTTGCGGGGTGCGATTTTACTGGCAGCGAGTTCAATAAGTCAAACATGGCCGATTGTGACCTGTCGGGTGCAAATCTGACCGAGGTGCACATAAAGTGGAGTAACCTAAAAAAGCTCAATTTAACCGGCGCGACGCTCTGCCGCACGGTGTTTCAACTCGGGCAGCTTACCAAAATTACATTCAGCGGAACACTTACGGCGTGTTCTTTTGACTGCTGCGACTTTTCGAGTGTCGTTTTTGACGGCGCAACGCTGATCAATTGCTTTTTCAAAAATGCCAAGCTGAATAAGATTTCCAAGCGGAAACGCACAAAGTTTATTGCTTGCCGAGCGGATCAGCTTACCTACACTTTCCTCAAAATCTGCAAGGCGGATTTGGCGGATGTGACAATCATTGAAAGCGGCGAGGCAAAAGCCGATCACTAAAACAAATCTATCTCGTGTTTTTTGGGCCGTTCTTTGCCAGGTGTACCTTGACCGGGTTTTGCCCAGCGTTGCTCCTTTCGCGCTTATCCATAACAAAACCCCCAGGGATTTCCCTGGGGGCACCTTTAGACAACTTATCTGCTTTTTTCTTTGGCGCGCCGCGAGAGATTCGAACTCCCGACCTTTTGGTTCGTAGCCAAACACTCTATCCAGCTGAGCTAGCGGCGCATTGATTTTGGTCGGAGTAGAGGGAGTTGAACCCCCGGCCTCTTGGTCCCGAACCAAGCGCACTACCAAACTGTGCCATACCCCGTCAACTTCCGCACTCCAAAGAAGAAAAAATGGCTGCCCGACTAGGATTCGAACCCAGACAAACAGAGCCAGAATCTGTTGTGCTACCGTTACACCATCAGGCATCGCGCATCTTCCTGAAAAAATTGCAAGTTTTCGCTGTCCCAAAAACTCGGTTCTTGTTGGCCGCTCAGGCTCGCTGCACTTTTTGCGCTTTTAAGCACCGTGTACAGATATAAATCCTTTTCGTTGCGCCACCCACAGCAATCCGAATCTTCTGTAGGTTTGGGTATTGCTTCCTTAGCGACCGCTTTGTCACATAAGAACTTCTGTACACATGCCTTTTCGCAACATTCATTTTTTTGTCGCAGAGCTCACATGTTGCCATCATCAACACCTCCAAACGATCAAATCATTCTATCATGCTTTAAAGGCAAAGTCAAGATGAGCATGTGGGCTGCGGATTTTTGCCAGGCGTTGGCATCGTAGCATCTAGTTGCGCCGGTTTTTTTGTTGGTTAGTAATTTGGCGTGCTGAGGCGCGCCAGCAAAGCAGATTGCTCCTGGTAGAGCCTCACAACCACATAGATTGTCGTTTGATCTCGCCCATGTTTCGGTTCCAGTTGCTAACAGCATGCCTAGCCAGCAGCCGGCTATTTGTATCTGCGTTTTTGTGATGACGTCTTGGGAGCCGGTTTAAAGTCAGCTTTTGCGTTGTTCCTGGATTTGAAATGGAAGAGTGTGCGGCGGGTCTGCTAATGCCTGTTGGGGGTTGTGTGCTGTGGGTGAAGTTAACGGACAGCAGGTGGAAAAAGAGTAATTTGCGGAATTAAATGGTTAGTGATATAATGTGGTTAATTGGGGGTTATATGGTAGAGCTAAATCTTGCGATTCTGTTTGATGCGTTGATTTTGGCTATCTTTGTTTGGTGTTTATGGTGCTCTGCACAACAGGGTTTTGTTGCGAGCATGGTGAACCTTTTGCGATACGCGGTTTCGTATTTCTTGGCTGTAACTTTCAGTGGGTGCCTTGCCGGATATGTTTATGATGTTTTTATAAAATACAATGTTACAAGCCTCCTTGAAGAAAAGCTAAAAGCGCTTTATGGGTTTCCGTTTCAGCGCGGGTTGGCGGGGATTGGCGAGGCACTTGAGCCAATTAAGGATTGGCTCAAGCTATTGAAGCTTGATAGTTTGCAGAATGGCCTTTATAAGGTGTCACCAGGTCACCTTTCCAAAGTGGTTGCAGAGTCGGTGGTTTATCCGGTGGTGAAGCATGTTATTGGAGTGCTTTTGTTTTTTGTGGTTTTGCGGGTTTGTAAGTTGATTTTTCGGCAACTTGTAAAAGTTGCGTGGTGGCTCAACAAGGTTCCAATCGTTGGCGAATTGAACTGGCTGTTTGGTGGCGCGTTGGGATTGTTGGAAGCGTTTATTTTGGTTCTTATGTTAATTAATCTGGTTAGTGTGATAATTATTGTGAGCGGGAATAAATGGTCGTATTTAAATCTAAGTGTGGTGAGCAAGAGTCATTTGCTTAAATATTTTTTTGAATTTAATCGACGGTTGTAGGCGGATGGTTGGTGGTGGGCCGCTGTGGGAAACATATCATGGATAGTGTGGAGAATTTCTTGTGGCACAAGGGAAGTTTGTGGTGGCTGCTGGAAAAACATTTATAAGGAGAATCAGGAGAAAATATGATGTTTTGTACACGTTGTAAAAAACGCCCAGCTGTTATATTTATGACTAAGGTGGATTCGGGGAAAACAATAAACGAGGGCTTGTGCATTGCCTGTGCGCGAGAGCTTGGCATTAAACAGGTTGACGATATCGTCAAAAAGATTGGGTTAAGCTATGAAGAGATAGAGACGATGAACAGCCAGCTACTTGATATTGTGGAGGGTTCTGGGGATCTGAGTTCTGAGG
>JAIRZL010000036.1 GCA_031267245.1 Oscillospiraceae bacterium | reverse complement strand
GAAGATCAAAATTAAGGAAGCTATCATCGTTGAAGGGGCGTATGACCGTATCACCCTGTGCCGCACAATCCAAACTATCATCCTCGCAACAAACGGGTTTGGCATTAGAAGTAACGCGCAAATGATTGGTAACATTAAAAAGCTGGCGCAAACCATTGGGGTTATAATCTTCACAGATTCCGATGTTGCCGGGTTTAAGATCAGGCAATTTTTGTGCGGTGTGCTCCCAAAAAGTGCAGTGAAGCATGCATATGCTCCGCAAATCTTTGGCAAGGAGAAACGAAAAAAAAATCCTTAAAAGGAGGGCAAGATCGGCGTTGAGGGATTGAATCCAGCAGAGATTGTGGGTGCATTGCGGAAAGCCGGTGCCACTTTCGAAGGCGACGATGGAGAAGAAGAAAAGCGGTTGCCTGAAACCACAATTTCCAGCTTGACGCTATATAAATATGGCATGATTGGGCAACCGAACAGCAAGGAGTTGCGCGCAAGCATTCTTCATCGATTGGGGTTGCCAGGCTATGTTTCAACTAAGGCACTCATCGAATATTTAAAAATCGGCAACAATCACGAGGCCTTTTTCAAGCTGATGGCTGATGGAGGAGGAGTAACCCAAAAATAGCAATTCGTTTGCCGTGAATTAACAATAATGATATAATAAATGCAGGTGCTTTGCTTTGAGCTTTGGAGAGGTGTCCGAGTGGTTTATGGAGCTAGTCTTGAAAACTAGTGATTCGAAAGAACCGAGGGTTCGAATCCCTCCCTCTCCGCCAAACTATTACAAGTCTGTTGATACAATCAATCCGTCTTGGTTTCAGACGGCTTTTTTTGTTTGTTGGTCCAGTAACTACGAGCTTTTTGCTTTGTGGGTGGCCAAAAATCGGCACTCCTGGCTGGGTGATTTTCGGCTGAAAGCTCGGTTGTGGGAACGGATCGAGAATGTTTTGCACCCTTTTGGGCAAAGTGTGTTTGATTGGTTGCCCAGAAGTGAGGCCGGTATTTTCCTCAACGCAAATTCTTGCTACCCCTTGTTCATGGCAAGCTTACGTTTCTCCAGTGGCATTTTCTCGATGGCATAACGCAGTGCGGTGCGTGGCATGATGGCTCGTCGTGCCATAACGAAATCGAACACTTCCTGCTCATGGGCTTTGGAAGCGGCTTTGAGCGCCCAGCCATAGCCTTTCTGTACCATGTCGTCCGCGTCTTGAAGCAGGGCGTCGGCGATGCGGAAAACCAGCGGCAGAAACAGTCCGCGGCTTGCCGGGGCAATCAATGTTACTGCACTGCCGCGCTTAATCCAGCGATTTTCGGAGCGCGTCCAATCGAAAAGACGCTCCGCAAGTTCTGGATACTTCATCACTAAGTCGCCGACGGTGTGTTTGCAAAACGTATCGCACATTGCCCAGTTGAGGACATATCGGTTTGCCCAAGCGGCGTACATGTCAAAATCATCCGGGGTGCTTGCGCTTCCCAGCCTTTCTGCTAAGGCGCAGGCGATGCCCGCCTCTTCCTGATAGCCGCTTTGCCATAAAGCTTCGCACAGTGCCAAGATTCCGCTCTTGGACAAGCCCTTTGTATCCGCGCCATACTGCTTCGCAATCCTATTAACCTCTGCGTTTTTTAGGCCGTAGCACAAAAAATGCTCGCCCTTCTTGAAGAATCGTTTGCTCGATTCCGCAATTGCCGGGTCTGCGGCGGCTTTGAGGTCGTTTCGTATGAGGTTAAGATATTTTTTTGCCCTGTATTGGCCATCCGGTGCTTCTTCCATGAGTAACTGATATCTGCTTTTCTTTTTCATTGATTTCACTCTCCTATGTTCTCCAAAATCTTTTAATACCGCTTGGTCGCAAGTTTGCTTGGCTTGCCCTTCTCGCAAAAAGACAGCTTTGCTAGTTTGGGAACAACACGCTCAATTTGTTTGATCTCCCGGTTTTTGGCATCAGCACAAAGCGTTGGAGGATAGCAAGAATGCTGTCACGCCGCAACAAAAACAGCGCTCTTGCATCTTTTGCCCGCGCGAATGAATCTTGCCCACATGCTATCGACGAAGTCGACGAGCGGCTTTGGACGCAGGTGGTTGACACCGTCGCGGTCATGAGGGCCGGCAGTATGATGTTTCGCTTCTGTGCTGGAATTGAGATATGTCAAGAGGCAAGCGTGTAACCGGTCGTGACACAGGCTGCTTCACTTTACGAAACTCAATCAAGAGGATACAATAGAAGATGAGGTGAGTTTATGATAGAGATTTCAGGAATTCACAACAGCGCAATCTGTTACACAACAGAGCTTGAAGTCGCCGCGGCAGAGCAGATCAAGGCGGTCTGCGATCGTGAGGAATTCGCGGGCTGTAAAATCAGGATCATGCCAGATGTCCACGCGGGAATGGGTTGCACCATCGGCACGACGATGACGGTTCGCGACAAGATTGTGCCGGGCATGGTTGGAGTGGACATCGGTTGCGGCATAGAGACGCTCAAACTTGCGGAAACGGAAATTGACTTTGAAGCTCTCGATCGATTGATTCGCCGAGAGATACCCTCTGGGCGGGATATACGCACGGACTGTCATCCGCTCAACAGCGAGATCGACCTGAACGAGCTTTGCATCGCTCGCGAGTTAAACCTTGAGCGCGCAAAGCACAGTATCGGAACCCTGGGCGGTGGCAACCACTTCATCGAGGTAGCTCGCGCAGACAAGGGCGATCTGTACCTTATTGTCCATTCCGGCAGCCGCCATTTGGGGACGGAAGTGGCGGGCCACTACCAGGATGCGGCTTACAGGGAGCTCTGTGGCAAATCAAAACATCAGATCGAGGAGGCCATCGCAGCACTGAAAGCTGCTGGGCGTGAGCGTGAAATTTCTGGTGACATCATAAAACTTAAGGCGGAAGCAAGCCGGGAGAAGGGCGTGATACCGAAAGACCTCGCATATGTTAGCGGGCAGCTGTTTGACGATTATATCCATGATATGAAGATCACGCAATGTTTCGCCGCCCTGAATCGCCGTGCCATGGCAGAGGTCATCTTGCGTGGAATGGGTCTGCATGAGCTCGAAAACTTTACGACCATTCATAACTACATCGATACGGCCGCGATGATACTTCGTAAGGGCGCTGTCTCCGCTAAGGCCGGTGAACGCCTCCTGATACCAATCCATATGCGGGACGGCAGCATGGTCTGTGTTGGCAAAGGCAATGACGAATGGAACCGTTCCGCTCCGCACGGCGCAGGCCGCCTGATGAGCCGGAAAGCGGCGTTCGCCTCCCTGTCGATGGCCGAGTACGTCGCGGGGATGATAAACGTTTTCACGACATCGATCAACAGCGATACGCTTGACGAATCACCGATGGCATACAAAAGTATTGACGAGATCATCAGCCACATCGCGCCCACCGTAGACATTGTAGAGCGTTTACGCCCGATATATAACTTCAAGGCAAACAACTAAACACGGTCACGAAATAGGTCGCACGAATGATTGGTTTGCGCATCCCTTACAGTCAAATCGTTGAAAACTTGACGCCAATGGTTGTGCATTGTATCATTTGATTGTGGGTTAGCCAAGCAAACAGCAAGCAATGTCAGCGGGGCGGCTTCAGCCACGATTGACATGCGTAAAGGGCGTTTCGCGGTTTGTGCGCCTGCAAGTTGCTGCTCCCATAATCGCCCATAATCGTAGGAAGGGGCCAGCTAGAAAACATTGCTTTCCTCAATCGCCAGCCTGATGTTTTTCCAGGTGCGGCGGCTTCCTTTTTGAAGAGGCAACGCAACCAGATGCCAACAAATTCTTCCCGAAGAAACAACACTGAGCGGATAGAAACCACTAAAGCTCTCGCCCGCCAGACTCTGTGCTTACTTGCTTGACCATTTGCCACTTTACAACAAGCGCGCAACAAGATACCGATGTGCTGTATGCCTCGTTGGTGCCGCTCCTAGTGGGCGCCTGACCTTCGGTGGTGAGGAGAGACACGCGTCGTGGAATGTGTTAGGATCCCGTGCTGGGTCCCGTAGCAAAATTGTTCGTTAGGAAGCACTGGCGAAAAAAACATTTTCCGCAGAGCACCAAGATGGCGGTACCATCGTAGGTTCCGTCTTCTTGAACAGCCTATTCTTAGAATCGCGCAATGGAATGGTTCAACGTGATACAACGGACAAGCGTTTTCCCCGGAAAGTCCTCCTTGCGAACAAATTACTACGGTGATTGTCACTTGAACCAAGCACGAATCCCGCACATTCTTCTTACAAAGCTTCCCCGCAACAGCGGCCACGCAGCTTGAAACCTTTCCCGGTGGGGCAGTTGGGCAACGCCGTTGTATCACGAGCCGTCTATCATGTTGAACCAATCTTCTTACAAAGCTTTTTACCATTACCATAAGGTTCTGTTGCAAAGAAAGACTTGCTGTTAGAAGGCCTTCTGCGGAAGTTCCAAATTGGAAAGTGTTCCGCGGCTGCACTTATCGTTCTGTGCGCAGATTAAGCCAACAAGTAATGCTTTCTCACTCGTCAACAGGGAGCGATTCAATGGATGGTGGCAGTCACAGCTTGCAACTATTGCGGCTCTGAAAGTGATTTTTGGAGTGAAAGAGAAAGAATATATTTATCAATGGAAAAATCAGATTTTAGTTTTGAATTACCTCAAAAGCTGATTGCACAAACGCCGCTTGAACCCCGAGATGCCTCGAGGCTTATGGTGCTTGAGCGAGCAGGACAACGAATTAAAGACAAAACCTTTTTGGGTCTTGTTGATTGCTTAAATTCCGGTGATCTTTTGGTGCTAAACAATTCGCGAGTGTTGCCTGCTCGCCTTTTCGCGTCGGCTGGTGATGGACAGCCAGGGTTAGAGATCTTACTTGTTGCTCTCATTTCGCCGGATCGGTGGGAGGTGATGGCAAAACCAGGCAAACGCGCCACCGTTGGTCGTGTTTTTCAGTTTGGTGAATTGCGCGGTTGTGTTCTTGAAATCCTTCCGAATGGGAACAGAATAATGTCATTTGAATATATTGGTGACTTTTTTGAGATCCTTGATAGGGTAGGTGTTATGCCGCTGCCACCTTACATAAAAGAAAAATTGGCAGAGAAGGAAAGGTATCAAACCACGTATGCGCGAAACCCAGGGTCCATTGCGGCGCCAACGGCCGGATTGCATTTCACGGACCGCATCTTCGCTCGATTGGCTGCAAGGGGTGTGCATATTGCTTTTGTGACGTTGCATGTTGGTTTGGGCACATTTAAACCAATAAAAACCACAAACATCTTTGAACATAGGATGCATGCAGAATCTTTTGTTTTGCCAGAGGGAACCGCCAGGGCAATCCAAGAGACAAAAGAAGCGGGAAAACGTGTGATAGCCGTTGGCACAACAAGTTGCCGTGTGCTAGAATCGGTTTTCGCCATCAATGGAGTTGTTAGGGCCGCATCAGGGACAACAAACATATTTATATGCCCGGGGCATGAGTTCAAAGTTGTTGACGGTTTGTTGACCAATTTTCATCTGCCAGAAAGTACCCTCATAGTACTTGTTTCGGCGTTTGCTGGCCGTGAGTTTGTTTTAACGGCTTACAGATCCGCCATCGAAAAAGGTTACCGATTTTTTAGTTTTGGTGATGCTATGTTGATTCTTTAAACCGCTTTTGGGTTCGCGAATCTGCCAACAAAAAAGCAAATGTTGTTGCCATTTTGTGGCCGATGGCGCTTGGTGGGCTGGCGGCAAGTGGTGAAATTTAAAGGAGGCTCGTTAATTTGCGACTGGATAAATATCTTAAGCTTTCGCGCCTGGTGAAGCGCCGGACGGTTGCCAACGAACTTTGCGATGCCGGTAAAGTTACCGTGAACAATAAGGTGTCTAAAGCCTCTTATGAGGTTAAAATTGGTGATATTTTGGGGTTGAAATCAGCCAGTAAAGAACAGAAGTTCCGGATCTTACAGGTTATGGAACATGTTCCTAAAGATGCAGCAAAAGATCTTTATGAAGCCCTTGAGTAGTTCTTTTTTTGTGGTAGATATTGCCATGCCGCTACAATTATTATCCACACAAAGATTGCCAAAAATCAGCGTGGTTGCGCAGGCGGCTTACTGATGTCCCAACGAAGGCTGACGGTTGCCGAGGCCGCTCTCTTCTTCCAAATCTTTCCCGGCAAAAGAATAGCGGCTCTCAAAAGGAGCCGCTAAAAAGTGTTTGCCGAAAGCCATCGGGGATTGTAGCTTACGGCATGTGGCATAGTTTGTGCTCCTAGTCATATTTATTCTCCATGCTTTGTGTCAGCCTTTCACAGCCGTAGAGGCGCGAGAAGGATCTGCTGTTTTCGCAAAACCGACGCAGCGCACGAGCCTTCTCTTTTCGGCGTCGTTTTGGTGCTTTCTGTTCTATCGATAGGGAATTGCCCTGCGGCAAACACGGACCTATCTTGCGCCCGGCCGTGCCGCTGTAGACGTTTGCCATCGTCAGCGTCGCTCCGCCAAAAGAAGAACCCAGCGCGCGTTATCGCCAATGTTAAGCGAGCTTCCTGGACGTCTGGCGAGCGCCCCGCCGCTTACCAGCGCTGATGCCAGGGATTCTCTGCCAAACAGCGAACGTCTACATCGCCGCCAGTGGTTTTTTCCCTTTTTGCTTGCGTGTTTCTGCCGGTGGCGCTTGTTGCTGCATTGGTGACACCCGGCTTCAGCTACTTTTGTTTTATTTGTTGCGCCGGCTGTCGAACGCGAAACAGCTAGCTTCTCTGTTCTTGCTTGTGTTCTGCCGCAAGCTACTGGCATCGGCGCGAGGAAGCTTTTGGCATCTGAGCAGCGGCTAGGCCAAAAAAATGGGAGCAAGTGTGGGTCATGGAACCAGGTCCTCATAGCCTAACGCTTCCAGTGCAGCAGACAGAGGGTCCTTTCGCTGATTTTTTGTCTTTGCTGCTTTTGTTATCAGCGCGACTACTGCCTCGACTTCCACTTACACTGGTACCTCCGGTTCCGGTTCTCGGTGATCCGTCGACACAGGCAAGCTTGCCGATGGGTTGCCTTCCGCCGTTGCCCAACGGGCCTCAGTCTGACCAACGGGGTTTCGTTGATTCTACAATGGAGCAAAGGAGACAAAATTTGCGATCCATCTTGTTGTCTGTCCCAGCCGATACATCTGTTTCTGGTACCGGAACTGTATCCACGTCTTCCTTGGCGATAGAATCTGCAGTCGGACGACACCGGCCGCTCGGCGTTGCGTCAACCACCGGCCCTTTTGTAGTTTTCGTTTTTCCATTTGCGTAGATCTCGCTTAAAACTATGGCCATTGCATTCGACAAACTATCATTGTTTACTGTGCTCCGAGAAGCCGAATCCGGCTTCTTGTTTGGTGAGTTGCAATCAGGAGGCCTTTGGTTTGTGTGAACGCCCGGAACTGTATCCACATCTTCCTTGGGGGTAGAATCTGCAGCCGGACGCTGCAGGCCGCTCGGTGCTGCGTCAACCACCGGCCCTTTTGTAGTTTTCGTTTTTCCATTTGCGTAGATCTCGCTTAAAACTATGGCCATTGCATTCGACAAACTATCATTGTTTCCCGTGCTCAGAGAAGTCGAATCCGGCTTCTTATTTTGTGAGTTGCAATCAGGTGACCTTTGTTTTCTCTGCACAGCCGGAACTGTATCCACGTCTTCCTTGGCGATAGAATCTGCATTCGGCAGCATGGCGGCCGTTTCGATTTTTGGCGGTCCCAGAGGTTGCACCCCGAAATCTGCTTGGCTGTTAGATGGTGTTGCCGATTGGCTCGCGGTGGCCTCGTGGATTGTCGCTTCTAGTTCTGCATTGACAGCTTTCGCAATAATTGCTGCTACTACCTTGATGGTCTTATCATTTTTTTGCTCGCAACCAGCAGCAGTCGACAACATAGCGCCCGGAGTCGCGGCTGCTGCAATAAAAGCATCTTGTGTTGCTTGCGTATTGTGATCCGATGTATTGTCTTGACCAGCTGATACTGTCTCTTTGACGCTACAGAATGTGACAGCCAGCACGCAAGCCGAAACCAAACTGAAAAGTCTCTTGTTTTTCATTTATATATCTCCTTTGCTTTGCGCTCGTTTTGCTATCGCCGTTCCACCGCAAGAGTTTGTGTTCGGCGCTCAGTTGCCGCTGAAATGCAAATGACCATCGTTGGCGCTTTTGCTTGCTACCATTGGGTTGGTTGCCAGCATACACAAATCCGGAAGGGCGTACCTCTTGATGTTCTTTGCTTGTTGAGCCGCCGAGCGATGCTGTCGCTACCAGACGCAAACGAAGGCCGAAATCTTTTTGTACAGGACTTACAGGTTCTGTAGCAAGGATTAGCTCCGTTACGTGGAAAGACGAAGCTGCGGGGAAAACACAGTTAGACACGACAGTAAGTTCTACAGGTACGACAGAGAGGGCTCTTTAGGTTCTTGTTTGCCGGACCCTGAGGCGCTTCTGTTGGCATGCGTCTTTCGTAACCAGCCAGGCAGGGACCTATATTTTAGATCCCTCGCCTGCTTTTTGGCTCCTGGCGGCAACGAGAGGTTCCTCGCCAAGGCCTGTTATGTTGTCGTGCCCCGTTGGTGCGAAACGCGGCAAAGCCTTTGGGGCAGCCTCCAGGGCGTCTTTTGCACGGTTGGCACGCCAGCTTTATGCCTGTTTTTGTGCCAGCCGTAGGACCGTAAAGCTGTGCCCTGAAATCGGACTGTGCCGAACCTCGCGCACTTCGCTGGATCCCGGGCTGTAACTTTTGCTTGCTGCCTTTCCCGCGCCTCAGGTTTCCTTTCCGGTTCTGGAGCTCCGACGTTTGTACCCTGGCTTTCGAAAGGATTCGCTAAAGGTCAGGCGATTGCAGCGTTATGTTCGAGTCCGCTGGCCGGCACGAGCGGCTTCGCGCGCAGCCCGAAAACGTGCCCTGTTTGCTCGTATTTGTGCCGCCTGATCTGGATGCCTCTCGCAAACTCTTCTAACGGCGTCGCTCTCCGTTGCTAGCAGCGGAGCTTGCTGCATCGCTGGCCCGGTGGCGATCGTTTGTGTCGTTGTTTGCGATTTCTCTTGTTCTTGCTCCTTCTTGGCCGTAACGCTGGCATTCGCCACAGGAATGACCCGCTGATCAGTTCCTTTTCCGGCCGACTCCCAGACGAAGGAATGGCTCTGTGACTCCAGCTCCGTCGATGATCTTAGAGATGTGGCAAAGCTGAAGCTATCACAAACTGCCAACTGTGGTTTTGGTTCTATTATCGTTGTGCGGTAACCAGCTTCCGCTAGCTGGGGTGGGGTGCACAGGTGCGAGAACACAGCCTCTTGCTTTTCCTCGCTTCCGACCACCACGCCACGTTCTGTCGCCGCTGGCTGCCAGCGATCTACCGCCATTTCTTGAATCACCGCTAACGGATCTATTCTTGTCATCTGCCGGCGGTTTGGGTTTCCATCATGCCCGTCAGCATCAACCGTTTTTTTCTGGCCAGCAAGCTCTTTCCCTCGGAGCCCAATCAACGCCTGCAGCCCTGCAGTACCCCTTTCACTGTTCGACGACACGACGGTGGGTGGCAACAAAGAACCGAAAGGTTTTATCCAAAAGGAAGGGGCGTCGCTGTGCGAAGCCGTCGCGTTGATGTTGGTACACCCAAAATGCCAATAAACTCCTGATGTTGGCGCGTTTATTGCCAAACCTGCTTCTGCTTTTGTGACACGGCCGGCGCCTTCTGACGGGGCTACAAGGCTTTTCGTTTGACACGGATTGCTTGCTTGTGGGCCTGCAGCCGGGCGGAATCCCAGAAAAGAGGCCCCGAACACGTCTTTATGCGTCGCATTCCATCTTGGAGCCGCTGTGGATTCGTGCGATGACAACAGCCAGCGCAACGTAAGCCTTAGGGCTTCTGTTTGGGCCAGTTCCGGCCCTTCGCTTTGTAGCGAGAAGCCGAGCTTCTCGGCGTTATGCGTCGTCGCGCTTTGGTACGTATGTTCGTTTGACCGTGCAAAAAAGTCTGGCGTCGGGCGGTTCTGTTGTGCTTCCCCGCAAAGCTCTCTGGCTTTTTTTGCTAAAATGGAGAAGGCCTCCTTGGCTGTAGGGATTGCATGAGCTACGTAAAACTGTGTGTTCGCGTCAGCTTCCAAAATCCCTGCCTGTGTCCGGCTCAGCCCGGTTGCTTTCTGTTCTGTTCTTGCTGCGTCGCCGTCGCTCGACCTTCCCAACGGAGAGATGCCAACGAAAGGCGTGCTTGCCCGTCCCCGGGAGGGCTCACCCTCGCGGCAGCCCGTGCCCCTGGCTAACGCCCTTAGTTCCACAGCATTGCGCCACCCGAACCACAAAGGATCTTCTCGCTGGCGCATCACAGCCGAAAACGAGGTGTCGCTGTCTTCCGCGTCGTTTGTTGTCGTCGCAACTGATGCTGCAGTCTGTGCAGCGTTGGTTGGCGCCAAACAAGAATTTGTTGAATTTTTCACGCTGCTGGCCTCGAAAAGAGACGGAACGTCGACGGTAGCCGTGCGCTCGATTACTTTTGTAAGCTGTCCCTTGGTAGCGCCGGAACGTTTGTCTCCGGCTCCCCCGGAGAGTTCGAAGCTGGTTTCTTCCCCCCCACTATCTGCCGCTTCGGGTGCGCTGCACGTCGCTGGCTGTCCACCAACCAGAGAAATCGCTGCTTGCTGGGAATCCCCGAAAACGTCAGAAGCTCTTTCTTCCATCGAACGGCAGCTTTCGCGAGGAACCGGGGCATACTTGCCGTGGACCTCTGCACGATTTGTGTTGCTATCTACGGCATCGGGACCACCTAGCCCCGCGGCGGCGCCGACGCGCGATGTGGCAAGGGCGGTTTCTGTCGCGCCGGCGGAATTGGTCGTTTCTCCGGGGTGGACGCGAAAACCCAGGGCACGCTCTACTGCTGCTAATTGCTTGTCAGCGGCGCCGGAACCAATGGCGGAGGCATCCTTCGACTTTTCAATGCGGGCCGGCAAAACGCCTTTTCCTCCAACGGTCGTCGTTGTCGCCATTGCGGCTGCGCCATCGCTCGAAAGCTTGCAATAAATAGCAGCGTCCATCGGATAGCTAAGCGGCGGAGCCGACAGGTATGAAGATGAATCCCGCTCAATCGCAGGACCAAAAGTTGATTCTTTTTCATCTGCTGCCAAGGTCGTCGTTATTGGCTTGTTGCCAGGGTTGTTCAATTCAATGGAAGCCGAATCTCCCGCAACGACAGATGCTTCAACGCGCTGGATTCCAGAAGGTGTAGAACTTGTCGTTGTTACTTCGCCGGCTAAAGAATCGCTTGCAAGATTGGCAGACGCGTCAACTTTCCGCGGGAAGGCCTGCTGTTTGGGTTTTGTGGGCTCGCTCACGGGAGCTGCTGGCGAAAGAAAAGAAGACGAATCTCCCACAACGACAGGGGCGGCAAGCGGTGTCGGGCCAGCAGCTGAAGGAATCGGCGATGTTGCCGCAGAATTCAACGTCGCCGGCGTCGGGACGCCCGTTAATGCCTCATTTACCGAGAAAGCAGCACGATTTGCTTCTTGCCTTGCCATCATTGCGTCGGTGGAACCTACAGGGTTACGAACAGCAGGAACGCTATCATCCTTCGGTGCGCGTTTACTCGGCACCCAACCCTTCCCCGCTTGGTAGACAGTTCCTGGCTTTTTTTCTGCCTGGATCCTGGCCCAACGGGCTTTACTTCTGGCTTGCCATGCAGCTAAACGTTCTGCTCGATCGGAATCGGCTAATGCTGGCGTTCCTCCCACCAACGGTCCCGTTGCGGATTGGGCAATTGGCTCGTTTGCATTTGTGTTGCTTTGTATTGCAGCGGAGTTGCTTGCGACTTCGGCGTTACTTTTTGCTGTAACTGACTGCGCCGACGAGTCAAAATCAACGTCCAGCGACGCTGCCGTTTGTTTCGATTCTGCTGCAAGGAGCGCCGTGCAGGAACACCCAACTAACGCTTCTGTAGAGGTTTCAGCTGTTGCCGGCTCTTCTTTCGGCACGACGGCGTTCTGTTTGGCCGTTGCTGCCGCCTGGACGACTGCAACCTTTGCTGCTTCGCTGACCCTCGAGCGTAATGCCCGAAACCACTCTTCGTCCTCGCTGCTTTTTGTTTGCTTTGGCGGCCACCAGTAAAGGGGTGGTACCGCTGTTTTACTCGCGTCCAGCGTCCGTGCTTTTAGCGCCGCATAAGCGGCGGCTTCCTTGGACGACAGACAACGTTGCGACCCGTCGGCCTCCTCAGCCGAAAAAGAAGCCTGTTGCGGGTTTAGGGTAAGAGGCTCGCCCGGCGAGCTAGCCCCCTCAACTTCCGTAAAAACGGCGACGGAAACCGCCGGGTTCTCGGAAGTTGTTTCTGCTTTCGTGCTGTTGACATATGTGTCCTCAGCTGACGGACCCCAAGAACTAGTAGGGAGCGTTTTTGTCGCTGCAACGGTGCTTTTGTCTGTTCTTTCCACAGAGTACACCGATTCCTCCTGGGGATTATCGTTCGCCGGATTGCCTGGGTGTTTCATGGGAGGTAGCCCCCCCTGCTCAACAGCCGGCTGGTCCTCCAAACGAACGTTTTCGCCGTTTCCCCGCTCGTAGACATAATCGGCTGCTAACCACAAAGAGTTCGGCGACAAAACAGATTTCGGCACCAGAACAGCATCGCCGATGGTGGCTTTGTGCTTTGTTTTCGCGGCCGCCCCGATGGGGGCCGCGCCAAAAGGCACCGTTCTCGCAGTGCCAGCCAGTCCCAAATCGAGAGCGCTGGTCGGTGCTGGGTCGTCTTGTAGGTTGGGTGATTCGCCAAAAGACTCTATTCCACAAAAAAGCTCCCGAGGCGGCGCCGGGAAGATTAGGGACCTGCGTGCGGCTTGTTCCAATTCTGCTGCGGCTTCAGCTAAGAATTGGCCGTTAAGCTGTGCCAAATCGTACAGCTCTGCGCCGTCGGTATATTCTGCTTGTATTTCTCGGACGACCGGGCCGGTCATCGCCCGCGCCATTTCGGCGGCAAGCACCGCCGATGCCGTGACCATTTCTCCGGCCCAGGGCCATGAAGGTTGACCCTGTGGCTCTTCGTTTTCTGTTGCAGGGCCACCGTCCGAAACTTCTTCTCGCCACTCGCCAGTGCTGTTTACTCCCCCGTCGGCCTCCGCTGGGCTGTTCAGCACTTTTCTTGTCTTCGGCACACCCGGGTCAAAACCTTCCGCTGACGTGGGATTTTTTTCGCTATTTGTTTGGTCCGTTGACGACTGCTCTGCCTGTTCCTCGATACGGCCTATCTGTTTTAGCGACACAAGCGGGCACTCGCGTGGGTGCGGCGTCGCTGCCACCGGGTCCGCATCGAATTCTACTGGCTCGCCAGCCACAGCGTACGCCGCTGCTGCTGTTGTTTCCTGCGGCGACGCCGAAGCGCCATCTTCTTCTTTTTTTGTTTGCTCGGGAGGTGGATCTTTGGCCGCTGATACTGGATTGTTGCCGCAACAGAATGTGGCTGTTACCACACAAGCTGTAACCAAACTAAAAAGTCTCTTGCTTTTCATTTCTACATCTCCTTTTCTTTCCTTCTCCGACGTTTTGATATCGTTGTTCTAGCGCAAGAGTTTGTGTTATTGTACATAAGCATATCACAAAAATATATGGTGTGGCTAGTGTGGCAGCTGGTGAAACCACTAAGGTCCTGCAAACTGTTTGCCAGCTATTTTCGCGTTTGCTGCTTGGGATATGGCCGGCGTGCTGGGTTCGTTATACCTACACGGAGGGCGTCGTGCAAAAAACAAGAGGCTATGAACCAAATTGAGAACGAAGAGTGCGCTTGACGTTGGGTGCAGCAATGATATACTAAATAATAGCTTTACGAGTCCATCTGGGTTACGGCGGCGAATTGCCACAGCTATTAGTTCCTCCTGCAATGACCACGCAGCAGCGGCGTTGCAACAGGGATTCAGCATTGCGGAAAGTTCTCAGATTCACCAGTTGAGATACCGCCTTGTTATATAATTTGCAAGTTGTGATTACGTGTGAGCCAGGGGCAAATATGAGCAAATCTTTGAAAAGCACGTGCTAGAGCTTGGCGCAACAAAGGTCTTTCTTTATTTTGATTTTTTAGGGTGGAGATGGTGAGAGGATGAAAAACGTTCGTAAGCAAGCAAAGCGCACAATCGATAGTATATTCCTGCGGCTGATATTGTGCTTGTTATTGCTGGGCTTGATAATGCTATGGTCGTCCAGCTATGTTATTAGTTATTATAAGTACGATACTGGGTGGTACTTTATTCAGCGCCAGGGTCTGCTTGCGCTTGTTGGTGTTATTGCAATGTTTTTAGCTGCAAGAGTAGACTATGTTGTATATTTTAAGTTCGCAGAATATATATATGGGCTGGCTGTTTTTCTGCTGTGTGCGGTTTTGTTTTTGCCGCCGGTTAACGGCGCACGGCGTTGGATAGCTTTGGGGCCTGGTTCCTTCCAACCGTCTGAGGTGGCAAAATTCGCAGTTATCGTCATTGTTGCGAAGTTTGTTGCATTCAACAAAAACCGCATGAACACCTTTAAATATGGGGTGTTGAAAATACTTGTATTTATGGCCATTGTTGCTGGACTAATGATTCTGGAGCCGCACATTTCCGGCACCGTACTCATCTTTGCAATTGGTGCAGTAATGATGTTTATTGGCGGCACAAATATGTTTTGGTTTGTTGCTGCTGCTGGTTTTTTGGTCGGCGTTGTGGGTGTTTGTATTTTTAATCCTAAGATTGCCAGCTATGCGGCTTCGCGGGTTGAATTTTGGTTAGATCCATTTGCTGACCCCCGCGGGAGGGGGTACCAAATTATTCAATCTCTGCTTGCCATTGGCAGTGGCGGTATTTTTGGGTGTGGCATTGGAGCGGGCAAGCAAAAACAGTTGTATTTGCCAGAAGTACACAACGATTTTGTTTTCTCTTCTACCTGCGAAGAACTCGGTTTTGTTGGTGCAACAATAATAATTCTGCTG
Organism: Oscillospiraceae bacterium; assembly: GCA_031267245.1. GTDB lineage: Bacteria > Bacillota > Clostridia > Oscillospirales > Ruminococcaceae > BNZN01. Next base: position 11,837 of record JAIRZL010000036.1, on the reverse strand, counting down.
TTTGCCTTGTTAGTCTGGCGGGGGTTCCAAATCGCAAAAAAAACAAACGATGATTTTGGTCGCATGCTGGTTGTTGGGATTGTTACTCAAGTTGGTTTGCAGGCAGCACTTAATATCGCTGTGGTCACAAATACAATACCAAGCACAGGCATTAGTATGCCATTTTTTAGTTATGGCGGAACAGCGCTATTAATGCTACTGGCCGAACTGGGTATCGTTTTCTCTGTTGACAAATTTGGAGAAAGACCTAGGATTTACAGAGTTTGAATCCGTATCTCTGAATGTTTACGCATTCAGAGGCAAGCGTTACCTGTTTTCATCGATTGTGTGCACCATGGCAGGGTCTATGCTGATGACGACATAGTAGGCAAATAGGTTTTGCTGCTGGGATACCGATCACGGCGGTTAGTCAACTTCGCTTCGCATAAAGTGCCCCGGCGTTAACGCCTGAGAATGCGAGGATGCAGCGTTCACGTTTTCGTATAGTTGCTTTGTTTGTGATAGGCAAGCGGGCGATGTCGTTACATCGATTGTAGCTTTTGTAAAAATCACATGCGTGCTGATGTCGAGGAGTTTGTGGCAGTGCCATTGACTTGGTGGACAGGAAACTTTCTGTGTTGCCCCTTGCAGAGGGAGCTCGTGCGGCGATTTTGTTTGTTATAGGATCTCGCCGCTGCTGCAATTATCGTCGCCAAAGTTTAATTCCTTCTACGCTCGGCGATAGGTCCTCGGTTCGCCGCCGCAAGAAAACAAGGCCTGTTGCAACGTCCTCGGTCGTATGCTCTTCCGGTCAGGACCTTCGGCGGAAGGGCATCAGCCCGATGATCCATTTGTCTGATGTGTAGCCATTGCTACAGTTGCAGGGAAACGCCGCTGCTGTCTTTGCTGCCCATAACAGCATGCCGGCTATGGCTTACAAAGAAACAAAAAAAGTCTCATGCTGTTTGGAAGTGCTTGCTATCGGCGCGAATTTGCAACAGATCCCCAATTGTAGCCCGCACTGGCATCGATCGCCAACGATGCAATTATTATCGCGACCGGCTGCTTCTTGCAAAGGCAGTTGCGTGGCCGGTGCTCCTCCTCCGATGAAAAAAGGATTGGGACAACACAGCGGCCCGACGTGTGCCACAATTACTTGCTTGCTACAGTGGCCTAAATCCTGAGCGAGAAGGCAAAGATCGCCAGCATTAAGTCCATTCGGTTGCACAAAACTGTACAAACTATACAATAACGAGGAAATTAAATGAAACGCAAGAACCGAAAATTCATTACAAAACTATGTTGTGTTGCCATTGTTTGCGCTGGGATCTTGGGTGCCATATTCGTTGATCTTGATGACTATGCGAGTTTTCGATTCAGGATAAGAAAAGCTGTCAGTCTACAAAGTCTGTTGAGCTTTTTTAGCATCGAGACCAGCAATACGCTGCAAATTCCAGAGGCACCGTTAACTATTTGGGAAATTGATGTTGGGCAGGGTAAAAGCATCCTCATAAAAAGCGGGGATCATGCAGCATTAATAGATGCCGGCGATGTGGAATATGGCGATCGCGTGCTGAGCTTTCTTAAGCAGAAAAATATAAGGCAGCTGGATTGCGTGATCATCACCCATCCGCATGCAGACCATGTTGGCGGTGCCAGCACCATTGCGAATGCGCTACCGATCGGAATTGTGCTGTTGCCAGAAATGGGGGAAGGAATCCTGCCAACAACCAACATCTTTGGTAACTTCTTAAACACGCTAAAACGCAAAAAAATCAAAGTTCATAATCCTCAAAAAGGAGCTTGTTTCTCGCTTGGAGTGGCAGTTTTGGAAATATGCTCTGCTCCCAACGATACATTCGACCTAAACAATGCATCCATTGTAACAAACGTTAAGTACCAAAAATTTAATTTCTTAAGTACAGGCGATATCGAAGCCGCAGCAGAAGAACAACTGCTAGAAAACAACTCAGAATTTAAGGTTAATGTCCTTGATGTTGCCCATCACGGTGGTGCGAACTCAACCGGCGCAGATTTCTTGAGGCTTGTAAGCCCGGATGTGGCGTTAATCTCTGTTGGTATTAATGATTACGGGCACCCCAGCGCCAAAGTTTTGCATAGACTTCGTGCGCAGGGAGTGGCGTGTTTCTGCACAAGCGAAGAAGGAACCTTACAAATAAATGTGGATGAAAATGGATATATTGTGTACAACTCCAAAGGGTCCGAATTGATAAAAAAATCCATAATAGAATGAGTATTTTTATTAATGGATCGGATCTATATGATTGCTCAACCGACGCGCAGGGGGAGCCACTACTTCCACCAATTGGCAATCGCAGATATTTATGACTGATTACCGTCCAAGGCTTTCCCAAGGTTTGAGAAGCTATTTGAAGCGGCAATGTGGAACGTATTCGATGTCTGGCAATCATCCTGATGGAATTTGCGGGAAGCCCAAGAGTTGTAGTTGTCGGTACGGCAAGTTGCAAACCCAATAGGAATTCAAAAAGCAATGTGTGTCACGTAGGACGCTCGCGAATGTCACGTGTTTGGAAGCCTCCGCGCATGGCCAGTGCGGAACCATCGAGGGTGCTTCGTTTGCCAACAACTGAATCGAGAGCATCACTTTCTAGGAGCAATAAATCTAGTTTCTGTTGGTGACGCGATTCTAGTGGTGTGGCTGTTCTGGAAGCGAGGTTAGCCACCTGGCGTGGGGATTTGGGAGCACCGCCGCGCAGAGCTTGGGAGGCTGTTTGAAGCGGCAATGGGGAATGCATTCGATGCTTGGCAATCATCCTGATGGCATTTGCGGGCAGGAAAGCTTGCCAAATGCATCAACAGGGCAGTTTTTTGATTTTGAATGGAGAAGTTTGTGTGGAGGATTTAGTTTACTGGATTTGGCTTGGTCAAATTGCGGAAGCAGGGCAGATTAAAACGGATGAGATCTTGAATGGTCAGTGCGAATCGCCAAGGGCTCTGTTTGAGCGATTCAATAGCGATATGGTGCCGGAAGGCGTTTTGAAGCGGCGCCAGAAGCTGCCGCCCAGAAATCTTGGTGCAGCGCAAGAAATCTTGCAAGGATGCTTGCGCGTCGGTTGCGAAATCATCACATACAAAGATGTGCAATATCCGGAGCGTTTAAGGCAGATATCTGCGGCCCCGCCGGTGCTTTATGCAAAAGGCAATCTGGATCTTCTTTTCGAGTTGGAGTATAATGGGGCGGTGTGCGTTGTTGGGTCACGAGCATGCACAGAATATGGTGTGTGTGTAACCAGAGAGCTGGTTGCTGGGTTGGTTGACGCTGGTGTTATTACTGTAAGTGGTTTCGCTTTGGGGATCGACACGGTTGTGCATGAAGAGACCTTGGCTGCTGGTGGAAAAACTATTGCAGTGTTGGGTTGTGGCGTTGAGATCGATTACCCGCGCGGGAACAGAGATTTAAGGCAGAGGATGCTAGAAAACAGCAGCCTTTTTCTTTCGGAACACCCTCCGTTTGCGAAGGCTACTAAATTTAACTTCCCGAGCAGAAACAGGATATTATCGGGGCTTAGTGACGGTGTTTTGGTAACGCAAGCTGGATTAAAAAGTGGCTCTTTAATTACCGCCAATTGGTGTTCGCAACAAGGCCGTGATGTTTTTAGTGTTCCACATAATCTGGGCAACCTGAATACAGTTGGTTGCAACTTGTTGATTCGCGACGGGGCAGTTGTTGTAACAGAAGTTAATGATATTCTTGCTGTTCTGCGAAGCAAATATTCTAGCATCAAGCTGGCAATGAGTGCTGCGCGACAGCCAAATCTGGCGGAAAAGCATAAAACACCGATGATTGATATCGCTGGGTTAAGTGTTGTTGCACAAAAGGTGTTTGCTTGTTTACGTGATGTACCCAAACCACTTGATATATTGGTTGCTGAGCTTGGGATTGGGCCCGGTGAGCTTTTGGCCGGCATAACGGAGCTGGAGCTTTGTGGCGCAATCCACGTGCAACCGGGTGCTTTGTATGGCTTGTAATGGTACCAGCAGGGGGCAACTCATAATGTTGTGTATTGCACAGTGTGTTGTGCGACGCAGCGGCTTTGTTAGTGTGGAGGACCATTCGGATGATGGGGGTGTGACGCTTGTGCCAGACTTGTTGGAGGAATTCTAAAGTGATGGCGCGATATTTGCAAAAGCGCAGCTGAAATTTGAACACTAATGACCGTTGCTTCTGGCCAAGAAAGCTTTGTTTCGTGAAACGGTGTAGCCTTGACATCCGTGGGCTTTGCCCGCCGCCTGCCTTCGCAATACTGATGCTTGTTACTGTAGCGGCGGCGCGCAAGGAGAGTTTTTCGCCGAGAGTGGAGCAATCGAAAAGGCTGCTGTGCCCATGGCCAAAGCTGTGGACGGAGCGTGTTATTCAGAATGGGGGGTGGTTTGTTGTCTCAGGAAAGCACTGCCAGCGATGTTGTTGGTTGCTGGTAATAGCTGGTAGACTTTAATGTTGGCGAACTCATCTGCCTGCTGTTGGAGAGCTTTGGCGATTGGGATTTGATATGGATGGGGGATTAGTATTTATCGCAGTAGTAAGTTGTATTTTGATGGTTTCGTTAAATGATTTGGGATTGGTAGGAGGATTTTAATGAGAGTTCCGGCTAAGTTTATTCGTAGGTTATTATTGCTTTGCTCTCTTATAGCAATTGTTGTTATGGTTCTTGTTGGCCGCACAAAGCGGAAACAGCAAGAGTTCGCAGGCGCACCGGCAGGAAAAGAGGCCACACAGAAGGCACTTTCGAAACCAGAGAAAGTTCAATCGGAATTGGAAGAGGAGGCGCAACCTGGAGTTTTTGACATATATAACCCTTTGAATTGGCATGAGCATTATGAAGAGATCAAGGAGAGATTAAACAATCAGCCTGTTGTTTCTGCACAATCAATGCGAGAGTACTTAAAATCGCAAGGAAGGCGAGTTTCTTATAGCACGGAGGTTTATAAGGTAACGTTGCAGGATGGCACAGACGCTGTTTTCAAGCCAGGTTCAGGTGCTGAGATGGAGGAAGCGGTGAGTGATCTGGCGAACAGCCTCGGCTTGGGATATGTGCCACCGGTAGTACGTAGGGAAGTTACTATTAATGGGAAAAGCGGGACAAAATCTGGGTTGCTGTCTTTGTATGTTCCAACAGATATAGATGCATGTACTTTTTCTGTGACGCAAATGCGCGACAAATTGTCAACCGCAGCAGATGAAAATGATGTTGTGGGCTGGCAGTGCCTTAATTTTCTCGTTGGTAATTATGATCTTGACTTTGGTAATCTTCTTTTGGCGTCGGCAAAGAATAGTCGTGTGATTCCGGTCTCGATTGATAATGAAGGTATCAGACGGGTACCAAGGATTCAATATGGTGAGCTACCGTTTGTGCGGTGGAGAGATTTGGGCGGTTCCCATGACCAAGCAGATAAACCTTTCCCCTTTGTAGATGGTAAGCCCTGTGATGAGTCTGCGAGGAGAATGCTGAAAAACCAATATGGGATAGCGGTAACTAGACGGGAACATAGCTATGCAATCTATAATGGTTATTATTATGCGCAGTTTACAGATGAAGATCCTTTTACGTTTATGATTTGCCCGGAGGAGTTGACCGCAAAAACAGCGACGACCTTGAAAGATCTTACTAAAGAAAAGGTGGTTGGCATAATTTCGAAATCCGTTCCGGATTCTGCTCCAATTGACGAGATCGCGAGCAGTGTTATGGATCGGCGCGACGCCTTGCTACAACATTTTGGCTTGGCTGCGGGTTGACCAGCTTTGTGGGGATCCGTCGCTTGCAATTGGCAAACAAAGAGAGTATTCGTTCGTCGAGTAGCTGGGTCAGCTCATCTTCGTTCCAGATTGCAGTTCTCCCCAGGACTGCAAATTCGAAGTCCGCGTGATACAGCAATCCTGGTTTGTTATCCTAAATTGTCGCTGGGGAGACGGCCCACGCCTTTTTGCCCTTACCCGATTCCCACTATTGAGGAAGTTTTTGTTGTAGGGGAAGTCAATGTGCGCCGTGATACAGCAATCCGGGTTGTTATCCTAAATTGTCGCTGGTGTGGCGGCCAACGCCTTTTTGCCCTTACTCGATTCCGCTATTGCGGAAGTTTTTGTTGCAAGGGAAGTCCTTGTAGAGCTTGTAGAAAAGGAAACTTCTTTGGAGCGCAAAATAATTTACCTTTTGGCGAATTGCGGTGATTGAAAATGTTGTGAATAACGAATTGCTATGATATAATGTCGATGGCATTTAAGACTAACCAAGATTGTGCTTGTTAGTTGGCGGTGCTAACTAGGGCAGCGCCTTGCTAGGAGGAACCCGCATGGGCAGAAATCTATTTAATCTTAAAGAACTTTCGATAACAGAAATCGAAGCTATTTTAGATCAAGCAACTGTTTTTTTAAACGCAAAGAACCACAAAAAGTTTGCTGGCAAAATTGCTTGCAATCTTTTTTTTGAGCCTTCCACGCGAACTCAGTATGGTTTTCAGGTGGCGGAAATGAATCTTGACATCAAGGCAATAGGCTTTAATCCAGAAGCCTCTTCACTAAAAAAAGAGGAATCTTTTTACGATACCATAAAGACGTTCGATGCTTTTGGAGCAGACCTGCTTGTAATAAGGCACCCAAGTAATGGATACTACGAACAGCTTGCAGGGAAAATAGAAACGCCAATTATAAATGCGGGAGATGGGACCGGCGATCACCCAACCCAATCGTTGTTGGATCTTTTAACAATACGGCAAGAATTCGGTAGCTTTAACGGACTTTCGGTTGTTATGGTTGGCGACATTGCGCATTCCCGGGTTGTGCATACAAACTTTGAAGCAATGAAGCGCCTTGGAATGCAGGTTTACACCAGCGGTCCAGAGGAGTGCAGGCAAAACGAACTCAACTTCATCCCATTAACGCAGGCGCTTTCTCGATGTGATGTTGTTATAATGTTGAGAATCCAACATGAACGCCATGGCAAAAGATTATGCATGGCAACAGATGAATATAACAGCAAGTATGGCTTGAACCATGAAAATGTATCTCTTATGAAACCAAATGCAATAATTATGCATCCGGCACCAATAAACAGAAATGTGGAAATAATCGATGAATTGGTTGAATGTGGCCGTTCTAGGATATTCAAGCAGGTTAAAAATGGAGTTTTTATTCGAATGGCAGCAGTAAAATATGCGTTGGAGGCCGATTGAATTTTGTGCAGCAACACAAGAAAACAGGGAGTCTTTGTGGATGTTAATTAAAAACGGCATTATTTACACAGGGTCTGGTTTCGAAAAACAAAACATACGGTGTTGTGGTGCTGTGATTGCTGAGATTGGCCAAACCATTACCGCAGACGATAATGAATGCATTGATGCTGAAGGCCTTGTTGTTTCGCCTGGCTTTGTGGATATGCATGTGCATCTGCGAGAACCCGGATACACTCAAAAAGAAACGATAGCAACCGGCACGGCAGCGGCTATTGCTGGCGGTTTCACAACAATATGCGCAATGCCAAATGTGACCCCAACACCAGATACTTTGCAGAATCTGTTGGTTCAGCAAGCGATCATAAACGCAGAAGGCAGATGCCATGTGCGGCCGTTCATGACCATAACCCGGGATCGAGCTGGCAATACGCCAACAGATCTTTCGGATTTCCCTGCCTTTTGTGCTGGGATTTCAGACGATGGGAATGGGGTGCAATCGATGGCTGTTATGGAGTTGGCAATCAAGCAAGCGGCACAGAGCGACGTATTGGTTTGCGCTCACTGCGAGGATGCCAGCATCTCTCCTGCAGGCGGTTGTGTGCACAATGGTGATTACGCAAAACAGAACAATCTCATTGGCATACCAAGCGCTTCTGAAGCTGCTATGGTGGCCAGAGACTTGAAATTAGTTGCTCAGTATCGTTGTCGCTACCACGTTTGCCATGTCTCCGCAAATGAATCTATTGACCAGATTGCAACGGCAAAACGCAGAGGATTGCCTGTTAGTTGTGAGGTTACGCCACATCATGCTTTGCTTTGTGTTGATGATATTGCAGATAATGGCGATTTTAAGATGTCGCCCCCATTACGCGATGCATCAGATCGGCAAGCATTGGTGCAAGGTATAATCGATGGCACAGTTGATGCAATTGCCACCGACCATGCTCCCCACACAAGTCAAGAAAAAGCCGGGGGGCTTGCCAAGAGCGCCATGGGAGTGGTTGGCCTAGAAACGGCTTTCGCTGTACTGTATACAGGGCTTGTAAACACGCAAATAATTTCTTTTGAAAAGCTGCTTTCGTTGCTCACATTTGGGCCAAGCCAGATTATAAATCAACCATGCGGCATTAAAGTTGGGAATCAGGCCGATCTTATCTTAATTAACCCAAAAGAAAGCTGGGTAGTTGACAGTAGCAAGTTCTTTTCCAAGGGGCGCGCATCGCCATTCAACGGCAAAAAGGTAGTTGGGCGGGTTATTGCCACCATTTTCAACGGCAGGGTGGTTTTTGAGGCAAAACCCGGCATTAGCGCCCACTGAGGCTCTGGCAAATGCCGATTTGGTGACCGCAACTCAGCAGCGTGTCCTTGCGAAAGGCAGCTGTTTCTGTGTGATGCTTTGTGTGGCAAGTTTTGACGCCCTTGAGTTGCGAAGGCCTTGCGGTGTGGCGTTTTTGTGCAACAGCGACGTAGATTAGTGGGTGATGGCCTTGTTGTTGTTGCGGCGTTAGTTTTCTGTGTGGCGCTGTCTTGCCTGTCTACCTTTGTTTTTGGCAATAAAAAACGGATCGAAGGTTTGGCGAAAAGGAGGCAATGTCTGACGTGATAAAGGCAGGAAGTGCAATCTTGCGGCTGTTGGTTCTGCACGGTTGCTGCGCTGTCGCTTCCGCTGCACGGTTTTTGGTGAACAGCTAGGGGTGCAGAGCGGCAAGGCCGTTTGGCGTTATTATTATGCGTGTTTGCTTTTGCGATTGGGAGCCGGCAGTTGCACAAAAACCGCTGGCTGGGATTTGATTTTCGGTATTAATCATCAGCGGGAAAGTGATATAGAATGGCAGCGGCGTCAGCAGAGCTAAGCGACGGCAATAAAGAAGGAGGCATCTTTTTGATTGACCGGAAGTTGATTTTTGAAAATGGCAGTTGTTTCCTTGGGAAAGGGTTTGGGGCAGATGTTGATGCCGTGCATGAGGTTGTTTTCAACACATCCGTTGTCGGCTATCAAGAAATATTTTCAGACCTCTCGTACCACGGCCAGCTGGTGTGTATGACCTATCCATTAATTGGAAATTACGGAACTCGGGAAGAGGATTATGAGGCAAAAAAACCCAGCATAGGTGGGCTTATTGTGCGAGAATACAATGGGGATTTGCCAAGCCTTGGATCGTGCAAAACCCTCAGTGAACAGCTAAAAGAATTAGAGATTCCGGGAATATATAATGTTGATACCAGGCAGATCACAAGAATGATAAGAGAGAAGGGAAGCCAACGTGCACTGTTAACATGTGCAAAGACAACTGTGGAAGATGGCATCAACACTCTCAAAAGCACACCTCTCCTGCGCAATCATGTTACGGCCGTTTCGTGTGCCAAACCTTGGCACAGCGACACCGCAAACCCGGAGTACAATGTGGTGATAGTTGACTGCGGTGTAAAGTTAAATATCTTTCACACGTTGGTGGCAAAGAACTGCAAGGTCACGGTGGTACCATACGACACCTCAATCGAAGAGCTATTCAGGTTCAGCCCGGATGGCGTTCTTATCTCAAATGGTCCTGGAGATCCGCAAGACAACGCAGAGGTAATAAGATTGATTCAGCAATTGCAGGGGAAACTTCCAATATTTGGGATCTGCCTTGGGCACCAGCTTCTTGCGCTGGCAAATGGAGCCCGCACATTTAAGATGAAATTCGGGCACCGTGGGGGCAATCATCCGGTTAAGGAGCTGCCAACTGGGAGGATCACAATAACATCACAGAATCATTCTTTTGCTGTGGATACAGAATCACTGAAAGGAACCGGAATAACGCCGACACATATCAACCTTTTGGACGGCACTGCTGAAGGTTTGGAAATTGCTGAAGATAAGGCGTTTTCTGTGCAATATCACCCAGAAGGCTCGCCCGGTCCGCAGGATAACATCTACCTCTTCGATAGATTCATAAGTTTTATGAGCAAACACAAGCAAAAACCATAGCCATATCCATTCCATGCAATTAAATCACAGGGCAAAATAGCTCGTATATTAAAATCTGGAGGTAGACATGCCCAAACGTGACGATATCCGCAAAATATTAATAATTGGTTCTGGCCCTATAGTTATTGGGCAGGCTGCAGAATTCGATTACTCTGGAACGCAAGCTTGTCTTGCGCTTAAAGAGCAGGGGTACCAAATTATATTGATCAACTCTAACCCAGCAACAATTATGACAGACACCAACATAGCAGACAAGGTCTTTATGGAACCGTTAACCCTGGAATATGTGGCAAAAATAATACGCAAAGAGCGTCCTGATGCGTTGCTCCCAACCCTTGGTGGGCAGACGGGCTTAAACCTTGCCGTTCAACTTGCACAAAAAGGCGTTTTAAATGAGTGCCGTTGTGAGATGTTGGGTGCCACCTTAGACGCGATTGAACAGGCAGAGGACAGAGAAAAATTTAAAGCGCTTTGTAAGCGAATAAACGAACCATATATAACCTCTGGTATTGCAAACAATATCGCAACTGCTCTGGAGGTGGCCCAACAGATAGGCTACCCTGTTATATTGCGACCAGCATTTACCTTGGGTGGGACGGGCGGCGGATTTGCGCACACGCCAGAAGAATTAACCCAACTTGCCATGTTAGCGTTGCAGGCATCACCAACTTCGCAGGTCCTTGTGGAGAAATCGGTAAAGGGCTACAAAGAATTAGAGTATGAAGTGATGCGAGACGGTAATGGCACTGTAATCACAATCTGCAACATGGAAAACCTGGATCCGGTTGGTATTCACACAGGCGACTCTATTGTGGTGTGCCCATCGCAAACCCTAACGAACAAGGAGTATCATATCCTTCGTGACTCAGCCCTTCGTGTGATCACGGAACTCAAAATTGCGGGCGGGTGTAATATACAGTTCGCGGTGAATCCCTCTTCTTTTGAATACTATATAATCGAGGTCAATCCGCGAGTTTCTCGGTCCTCTGCGCTCGCATCAAAAGCCAGTGGATACCCAATTGCAAGGGTTTCTGCGCTCATTTCGGTTGGTATGCGGTTGGATGAAATCAGGATTGCAAACACGCCAGCAAGCTTTGAACCAGCCTTGGATTATGTTGTTACTAAGATACCTCGGTTCCCGTTTGATAAGTTTGAAGATATACCCAGAACATTAAATACCCAGATGAAGTCCACTGGGGAAGTTATGGCGATTGGCAGAAATGTGGAAGAGAGCTTACTTAAGGCGATCCGTAGCCTAGAACTGAAGATAAGCCACCTCTGGTTAAGAAAGTTCGACAACGAAACCACCGAAGCATTGCTGGCCTTTCTAAAAACATCAACGGACGAGCAGATTTATGTGATTGCGGAACTATTGCGTCGCGATATAGCTATAGAATTGCTTAGTGCAATTACAAAAATTGAACCATTTTTCATAGAAAAAATGAAAAATATTGTTAAATTGGAAGCTGAGTTGCGCAGCAAACCAGGTGATATCGAATTACTGAAAAGAGCGAAGTTTTTTGGGTTTTCGGATGATTTTATTGCGTATTTGTGGGGCTTGGGATTTGAAGATGTCTTCAAGCTGAGGCAAATCAACAAAATTAGGCCAGTTTATAAAATGATAGATACCTGTGCCAGCGAGTTTGACTCCTATATACCTTATTTTTATTCAACCTAT
>JAIRZL010000039.1 GCA_031267245.1 Oscillospiraceae bacterium | reverse complement strand
GCTATTAGCGCCTTTCAAAGCGAGCGCTAAATCTCGCCGATCAACATCCCGCAGCACCCGTTGCATATCTGAACCAGACAGCAGAACAATATCTTCAAACACAAACATCCTTTTAATTATCTCTTCACCAAGTTGCGGATCATGTTGCGCAATCCCCTCCAAAAGACTTTTTTCAAGCGCAACATCTACACTGTTCATAATATCTGCAACATGTTTAACACCATCAACCGAAGAATCAACCCCGCCACCACACATAACTTCCCCTAATTTACGTTCAATTAGCTTTTCCATATTCCGCAAAACATCTCGCGCGATCGTATCGATTTTTGCCATACGTGCAACAACCGCAACACGCTTATCTTGTGGCAATGCAGCAATAACAATGGCCGCTTGTTCTGGCTTGGCATTGGCCAATATAAACGCCACCGTTTGTGGGTGCTCATCTTGGGTAACATTTTTAAGCGATCTTTCATCAAGGTTTCGAATGACATTCAAAGAGTTTGAGTCCATCATTTCCTCAACTTGCCGGAAATAACCATCTGCAACTTTTGACCCAAACGCATCTTCCAACATCTTCTTGGCATAGTCCAAGCCGCCCTCTGCATTTACTTGATTGGCTAAACACAAGGAATAAAACTCTTTAACAACTTGATATACCACATCATCCGCAATATCACCCAACCGCGCAACTTCCAAGCTCAGGCTTCTAATCTCATCCGCTGTTAGATGCTTATATATGTTAGCCGCATATTTACTCCCCAAAGAAACCAGAACCACAGCAGCCTTCGTTCGCCCCGATAACTCCGCCATTCCCACTAATCCTCTTTCCTACTGCGCTCTATTCCAATTACGTATAACTGTTGCCGCAACCTCTGGCTTCGCAGAAACCAAATTTTCAACGTTTCCCAACAAGCTCGCCACCTCTCCTTGCTCTTGTTGCAATTCCTCATCACTATCACTCAAATCCTGCTTCCGCGGAGAATCTGTCGCCAAGCTTGCCACCCGGTCCCCTTGGGGCTCCGTCGGATCCGATCCCTTTATTTCATTGAACATATCAGCATCCATTAAACCTTCCTGCCCAGGATGCTCTCCTCCCTCAGAGCCAGTATCGCTTGCATTCGCGCCTTCTGCCAAGTCATCAACCGGGCCAGCAGCCAATTTTTTCGTTAAGCCCAACCCATCGGCAAGACCAACATCCGGCGCCAACAACCCCTTGTTCCTTGCTTTGCGAGAACGAACAAGAAAAACTATCACCGCCCCAGCAAGCAGAACGACCAATCCTCCAAGGATCGAAACCAGATTACCCAACGGGGTTTTAAGGAATTCACCAAGCGTCATGCTCCTGTCTAAGCCTTGAATACTCGTAAACTTCATATTATAAACCACCAAATCGTCTTCCGAAACACCAGCTGCTGCAGCAAGCATCCTGGTAAGCCCAGCACGTTCCTGTTCTGTCATAGTTTCACGGTTAATCGTCACCGCCACAGAAATGGATTCCACTGTGGGCCGCCTCTTCACAATCTGCTCTTCGCGTTTGTTTACCAAGAAGTCTTCCGAAACATCTCGTTTCTCACTTGACGAATTTTCTTTCTTTTCCTCGGCTTCTTGATAGGTGGTTATCTCTTTGTTTTCTATCGCTTGTTCTTCTGCATTGTCTTCAGCCAGCTGATCCGGTTTCTCTATCTGTTCTGGCTTTAAGTTCGTAGGCTGAGACTTTGCCGAACTCGCGGTCTCGCTGGTTTCATCTCTGTGCTGCAAAACCCCATTTTCACCAATAACAGGGGAATAGGTCGTTTCTTTCGTCTCTTTGCTTTCATAATTTACGCTACTTTTTACCGACACCTCTACATTGCCTTTGCCAAACATGGGTTCAAGAACAGTTAACAACTTTTTCCTTGTGTAGTTATCCACCCTCTCTTCCATCCGTGACAAATCACTATCTTTGTTACCATCACCTTCACTAGATTCCAAAATATTCCCATAATTATCCACAACTGTAACGTTGGCAACATCCAACCCCGGCACCGCGCTAGCAACCAGCAACTTAATACCAGCAATCTGCTTTGGTGAAAGCCCGCCACCTAATCCACCAAACTTTATGGTAACCGAAGCACTCGCTTGCGGCTTATCGGCCTCTAGAACAAAAGAACTAGATTCTGGCAACGCCAAATTAACTACAGCAGCCTCAATGCCCTGTATCGAGCGTATTGTGTGCTCTATTCTGTCTTGCAATTGAAAGAGCAAATAAGCCCTCTTCTCACTATCAGAAGAAAGAATGGAATTACCGTCTTTAAAGAGGGAATAATCATATGGAGGCTTGTCGAATCCTTCTACGGAAAGCTGCATGACAGCGGCCGCTGCATCCTTTTGTGGAACAACAACTCCCCCACCAGTGCCCAAGCTGGCATTTATTCCCAGCCCGTTAAGCGTGGCAACAACCTTCGCGGCCTCTGCAACCCCAAGGGCATCATATATCTTTACTTTGCTAGACGGGAATATCAACGCAGCCGCGGCCAAAGACAAAACAAGGCCCACACCAACAGCAGCTCCGATTAACTTTTTTTTCTTATCAAGATTTCCCCAAAAAGCTAATGCTTTTTGAAAATACTCACCTATCTTTTCCAGCATAAAGCGACCTCAACAGCTTATCACCCTTGAATTTATTTAAAATCCACGCACAACTCATTACACGCAACATTCTCACAAACTAAACCTGCAAGTTAAGCAACGATTGCAAGGCTGTCATAAATCCGTTCACTTCAGTAGCAAGAACCTTTACCCTAAAGCGCTGCTCACGCAGTTGGAATAACGCTGACACAGAATCTTCCGGGCTGCTCGCCTCGCGTGCCGCCAGCTGATCAACCTTCTTTTCGCCACCTGCGACCTCTCGATAGTTGTTGACAAGTTCCTCAAAAAGTCGAGGGACCTGATCGCCTGTAGAGTTGGCAGCAACTATTGGCGACGCCGCAGGCACAACGTTAATGCTGTTCAACAAATCATCGAAGGGAACCAGAACTCGTTGGTCGACGCTTCCGCCATCCACTAGCTCAGCCGCGTCGTTCTGCGGCGCTACGATTGGCAATTGTTGCAACAAACCCATAAGTCAAAGCCTCCCCATTATCCTCTCCCAGCCAACTCTACGCATTCATTTGCATGTTTCATCGCCGCTTGCATCATTTGAACAACAAGCTGCACATCGCCGCGGTAACGCTCAACCTGCACAACCTCTGTGGCCATTTTAACATTCGATTGGAGAATGTAGCCTTCAGCGTCAGCTTGGGGGTTGTCGGGGTCGTGTTTTTTCACCAGCGGCGACAAAGAAGGCTTAATTCCGACAACAACGACGCGACTAGACGTCCCTTCCTCGTCCACGGGACAACCATCGGCGGGCCGGCTGATCGCCTCCCGGCGTGGGAAGCGGCGCTTAGCTGCTCTCTCGCCATTCGCAACGGCTTTATTACTCGTCCAACAACGTAGAATGGGCACCTGCGCGGAAAAACCATCCGTATCTTTGTTTGCTAAGTTCCTTTCATGTACCTGCGCTGCCACATCAAAAGCTGCCTTGCTACTCGCCAGATCTCTGATAAGATCATAAAACAAAACAATCACCTCTCCTGCCATACGACAAAACGAATCACTTCCCAGCAAGTGCGGCCTCTAAAATCCCAAAAACGCCATTCTGTAGTTGCAAATCGGCCTTCTCTGCTGCTAGGCTGAGCGACACCTCTGTGGCCTCTTTGCCGGCATCCAATTGCTCTTCGCTCTTCGCCACGCGCCAGCACAAATTCAACCTGTCACGCCCCAAACACGCAGAGCCCAACTCCTGTTCAAAGTTATCCCTCATAGCAACGCCTTTCCCTCCTATCCTCGCTGCCAACAAATTATAGTCATGCATCTTACCTTTAGCGGCATTCTTTTTCGCAGCGGCGGCCAACACATGGATTGCATTAAGCATTTAAATAACACCTCCAGCACCATCATTCTATCATGTCTTTTGCTACCAATTACAACACCCTTTATGTTGCTATAACAACCTTATCATTATATATACTATCATAACAACAACAAAAAATCAAATAACAAATACAGCTATTGATCTTCGCCAACAACTGTTGCCCGTGCAAGCTATTTTTTGGGCAACACGCGAACTAAAAACACAGCAACGCAACGGAATTATCTTGTTTTGCAACCAATACCAAATCAAAGCAATCCGATCACTTTAAAAATTTACAGCCTACAAAAAAATATTCGGCACCTTGCTGCGACAACAACCGGCTCGCTGCGCTTTGCGTACCCATTTTCAACAACAAGTAAAACATCATCTTGCGCAGTCCATCAAGATGCAAAACCAAACCTAGCCAAAGCGAGATCTTTAATATCTTGCGCCTTATCCAGCCGCTCCCAAACAACGCCCAAATCCTCCCTACCAAAGTGCCCATACGCAGCCAATCGCCGATAAATAGGTTTCCTTAAATCCAGGGTGTTAATAATCGCCGCCGGCCGGAAGTCAAAAATCTCCCTAACAATCTCAGCAACTTGCAGATCCGCCAATCTGCCTGTTCCAAAAGTATTAACCATCAAAGACACAGGTTCGGCACCACCGATCGCGTAAGCAACCTGGATTTCGCATCGTTCAGCTAACCCGCTGGCAACAACGTTCTTCGCCACATACCTGGCCATATACGAAGCAGACCTATCTACTTTTGTGGGATCTTTGCCAGAAAAAGCGCCACCACCATGCCGAGAATAACCACCATAAGTATCCACCATGATTTTTCTACCGGTAAGCCCACTATCAGCTTGCGGCCCACCCACCACAAATCGCCCTGTGGGATTGATATAAAATTTCGTTTGCTCGCTCAAAAGATTCCCAGGGATGGCAACCTTAATAACTTTTTCCAAAACATCCAGCTTCAATTGCTCATAATCAACATACTCATCATGCTGCGCAGCCACAACCACAGCATCAACAGAAACCGGCAAGCTATCCTCATAAGCCACCGTGATTTGCGTTTTGCCGTCCGGTTTTAAATAGGGCAAGATCCCCTCATTTCTTGTTTTTGCCAGCCTTCGCGCAACAGCATGCGCCAAAGAGATCGGCAGCGGCATCAATTCCGGCGTTTCGCGGCAAGCAAACCCAAACATCATTCCCTGGTCACCGGCGCCTATACAAGGCACTTCATCGGCCCCATCAGGCGAGTCAAAAGCGCAATCCACACCGCAGGCAATATCTCCCGACTGCTCATTAATCGCTGTAAGAACACCACAGGTCTCAAAGCTTAACCCACAAGCGCCGCCATCATAACCAATTTCCTTTAAGGTTTTTCTAACAATCTTGGGGATGTCAACATACTTGCTAGTGCTTATTTCACCCATAATAAAGGCCGTTCCTGTTGTCACAACCGCTTCACAGGCAACCCTTCCGTTGGGGTCGTTCGCCAAAATCTCATCAAGCACAGCATCAGAAATCTGATCACACACCTTATCTGGATGCCCTTCGGTAACAGATTCAGAAGTAAATAAAGAATTCTTCATAGCACAAATACCTTGTCCCTTTCTCGTAACTTTACATGTCTCCCGTTGCGCCTATGGCAATCAGGCGCATTAACCTCTTCTAGGTTTCTTCAATTTGGGAGCTTGCTGTGAATCTGTGAGTGTTGTTTAGAAATAGTCTGCACAAAGATTATAACATAACCGTAAACAATTTGTCTTGTCGACGAACAAAATTCTCTCTCGTTTTCTTCAGTCGCGCCGATTTGTTGTCGATCAATATTATCGGCGTAATGATGCTTTTTTGATTCTTCAGAACATCTTCCAGATCCATCTCCGCAATTATATCACCGCACTTGACAGCCTGATTTTCTGCCACAAAACATTTAAAAGCAGACCCTCCCAAGTAAACAGTGTCCAGCCCCATGTGTACCATTATTGTAGCCTTGCCGGTGATCTGGATTGAAATTGAATGCTTTGTCCTTGCAACATTCACAACCACACCAGAAGCCGGCGCCACAAAGACATTGCTGCAAGGCTCAATAGCCAAACCATCACCAACGATTTTATTTTTAAAGACATGGTCCTCCACCTCAAAAAGCTGAACCACTTTCCCGTCCACAGGTGCCAAAATCTCCACCATATTCCCTGCAAATGTATTTCCCAACCCCATTAAATTTCCCCCATACGTTTTCAAGTCAGAGCCAGAGCAATGTAGCACCGCGCCCACGCTTCTATATTTTATCATATTCCCAAATATGATTCATGGCTTTCAAAACACCTTCTACCCCATCACCAATAACAATTTGAACATAATTACTCCCCAAACGATTAACGCCCAGCGCACCCGTTTCTAAAATCGCATTATTGTTCACCAAAGAAACATCATAAACCGTCAAACGCAAGCGAGTTGTGCAAGCGTCAAGCTCTTTAAGATTACCGGACCCACCCAAGGCTTTCATATATTGTTCCGCTCGCCGGCGATCCTTTTCGTTTCGTTTTGTTAAGGTTGGTAGGCTTCTTAAAATTCGCTTGGTCGGGGACTCAGATAGCTCAACCTTAAAGAGCTTTATAAACAAAAAAAACACAAAGAAATAAACAACAAACATCATACACCCAACGATGTAAATAACGCTTATGTTGTCTGTAAAAGCCGCGCCAAAAAAACAATCAACAAAACCAGCAGCAAAACCAAATGCTGCCCTAACATGAAAGTAAGAGGTAATGTAGCAGGATACACCGGTTAAAAAAGCATGAGCAAAATAAAGAAACGGTGACACGTACATAAATATGCATTCAATTGGCTCTGTAATGCCAGTGACCACGGCCAATACGATTGCATAACCAAACACACAGACAACATTTTTTCTTTTCTTTCGCTCAAAAGTTAAAAACATCGCAAGGGCCGCCGCCGGCAAACCAAACATTGCAATCGGGAACATGCCTCCCATAAAAAAACCTGACATATCATCTCCGGCAACAAAACGACCAAACTCACCTCTGCTCCCTTCGAAGTCGCCCATTTGAAAGCAAACAAAATTATTTACAATATGATGCAAACCAATCGGCAAAGTCAAGCGATTTACTACGCCATATATAAACGCACCGATCGCATGATGCGTGCGTAGAATATGCCAACTCTCTGTACCTAACATACCAAAGTAACCAATCACAGGCCACATTAAAATATTCACTGGTATACTCACTAAAATCGTCAAAAACAAAGCGAAACGTGGGCCCTCAAAAAACATCAAATATGACGGCACTCGCATATTCCTAAACTTATTACATATAACCGCTGAACAAATTCCTGCCACAATCCCATGAACAGCACCAACGGGAGAAACTCCCGACAACAGCGCGGATTCATTCACACCAATAACAAAAAACGCCACCGCACCGATGCTGGCATGCACAACGTTATCTTCCGCAAACTCAGCCGCCACTCCAATAGCGAAGATTAATGGGAGATATAACGCAACAAAAGGCGCTGCACTAGAAAATGTTGTACACCAATTAACAAGCGCCTCAGCAAAAATAAAAAACGGTAGGACCATCAAGGGGGTTAATATGGCTTTTGAGAATCTCTGCAACAAAAGAAACCCGCCGCCAAGCCACTCTCGCATTGTTTCTCGCATTTAAATTATCACCCATATACGGTATTAAACCATAATTAAATTTTATCTTTTAAAATATCCTTCCGATCGCACGAAACATAATTGCTTATCTCTTTCGCAACATCGCCAATGCTCCCCAAACCCACAGACAAACCACTGACACCAAGAGCAACAAATCCCCCAACAAACCGCTTATCCTCCGCACAAACACCGCAAACATATGTGGCAATTCCAGCCATTTTCGCAGCCTTAACAACCATATTAACCATTCTAAAGACAACAACGTCATTAGCACAATAGCCCGCTCCCGCTTCCGAGTTCCTATCAACAGCGAATGCAAGCTGCGCAAGATCATTTGTTCCAATACTAAAAAAATCCACAACCACAGCAAGTTTGTCTGCTAACATTACAGCCGCCGGAGTCTCAATCATTATGCCCAATTCAAAGTTTTCACAAAACTCAATCTCCAAATCCCGTAGCTCTCGCTTGACCTCTTCGATCACATTCTTAGCCCAAACAACCTCATCAACAGATGTGATCATCGGCAGCATAATCTTCAAAGCTCCATAAGACCCCGCCCGCAAAAGTGCCCGCAATTGCACTTTAAATATCTCGATATGCTTTAAACAAAATCTAATTCCTCGTTGCTCATAAAAAGAGCCAAGAAACCAACCCTTAAAACACAGCGGCACCTTATCTGCTCCAACATCTATCGTTCTGATTATGGTGGTCCTGCCTGCAGCCACCTCTAGCAGCGCTTTATACGCAAGAAACTGCTCCTCTTCATCCGGCGGCAATGGCTTTTCCATAAATAGGAATTCGCTTCGAAAAAGACCAATCCCGTCTGCACCATTATTTATTGCCCTGCTTGCCTCCTCTGGGCAAGAAATATTAGCCAACACCTTAACATCACAACTTCTTGGTGTTTCGCTGACAACACAATCACTCGCGCCAGTTTCGGAGCTGCCTTCCTCGCCTTCCCCTTTTGCAAGCACCATATACTTATTCATTATCTCCCGATTCGGCGAAAAGATCGCAACATCCTCACCTGCCGAAATAATCACCCTCCTCTCATGGCAATCTTGAAGCTCTCGCCCGGTACCAACAATCGCAACCAAACCAAGCGCTTTCGCCAAAATCGCCACATGAGACATTTCGCTACCAGCCTTTGTAACAAACCCCTTAACATTACATTTTGGAAACCGCAAAATGTCGGTAACAAAAATCTCGCGTGACACAACAATAAAGGGCCCGCGCAAGCTGTTTTCATGCAAAGCTCGGAAAAATCGATCCTTCTCGCCATCCGCCTTATCGCTCAAACAATTGATCAACATAAGGCAAATTTCCTTAACATCAATGACACGCATTTCCACATACTCGCCGCCGGATTCCGCCAAAGTCCTAACAAAGTGATTTTCAGCCTCAAAAACCGCATACTCAGCACTACAACAAGAACTGCTTATCCGTTCTTCTATCTTGCCAACAAATGCTTCGTCGTTCAATATAAATCTATATGCTTGTAAGACCATGGCATTATCCCGCCCTAACGCAGACAGGGCATCTTCATACATGGTAGCAAGACCAACATCGGCTTTTTTTATGGCCATCCTTAATCGCATCAACTCTTGCTGGACATCATGTTGCAACACACAATTAGAGCTTAGTTCTTCCTGCACAAAAAAAACTGCCTGACCAAACAAAACCCTATCCGATATCCCAACACCATATACTACTTCCATAACATTCCGCGCAACCTTCCATCACCCAGCAAAAAAAACGGTTAATTAAACGCAACCCTTACATCATTACACGTTAAACCGGAAAAATACAACATCGCCATCTTGCATAATATAGTCTTTTCCCTCCAAACGAACCAAACCCTTTTCTTTTGCCTGCGAGATCCCGCCGCAAGCCACTAGCTCATTGTACCCAATAACTTCCGCGCGAATGAAACCACGCTCTATGTCTGTATGAATCTTTCCTGCCGCAGCTTTGGCATTGGTGCCTTTTTTTATCGTCCACGCCCTAACTTCTGGAGGACCTGCCGTAAAAAAAGATATCAAACCTAATGTTTCATACCCAATTCTTATCAATTTCTCTAAACCAGATTCGCCCACACCCAGATCCGCAAGAAAGCTCATTTTCTCATCTGGCAAGAGATCCGCCATATCTCTCTCTAATTTTGCCGAGAGCACCACAACAGTATTTTTTTCGGCTTCGGCGATCTCTTTCACCTGCAAGAGACATTCATTGCCGGCAAAGCCACCACTAAAATCATCTTCAGAGAGGTTCGCAACATAAATAACCGGCTTATCAGAAAGCAATGGAACTGTTTCCAAAATCGCCGCATCATCTGCATTTCCTGCAAAATTCCGTGTAGGCTGCCCACTGCTAACATGTTCATAAAGCCGTTTTAAACGATCCAATTCCCCAAGATATTTTTTTTCCGCTTTTGCGGCGTTGGTAACTTTGACAATCCGCCTTTCAAGCATATCCAAATCTGCAAGCGCCAACTCGGTGTTAATTATCTCTATATCTGCGCGCGGACACACTTTTGCATTAACATGAATAATATCATCATCCACAAAACAGCGAACAACATGGACAATTGCATCCACTTCACGGATATGCGCCAAGAACTTATTGCCCAAGCCCTTCCCTTCCGCAGCCCCCGCAACAAGACCAGCAATATCAACAAAATCAACGGTCGCCGGGGTCAACTTCTTTGCATTATACATCTTAAACAAAACAGCCAAACGTTCATCCGGAAGCACACCAATGCCAACATTTGGCTCAATTGTGCAAAATGGATAGTTTGCGATCTCTGCCTTAGCATTTGTAATGGCAGCAAATAGCGTGCTTTTCCCCACATTGGGGAGCCCGATTATCCCCAATTTCAATCTTTCTTATCCCCCAATTCCCAAAATGGTTCCAAAATAAGTAAACAAACTCCACGCTTTCTGCGATCACAAAAAAAGTCAACCATATTTTATCATGCCACAGTCCCAAAGTCAATTGGCGGATGCAAATGTTGAAGCTTCCCAGCTGACGGGTCTGAGCCCGCTAACTTGCCTTCCACCCTACGGCTTCCTTGCAACCGAATGGGCTGGCTGATTCATCAAAGCCGACCACCAGCATTGCGCAGCCCATTGCCAAAAAACGGCACAAAAAACAACCCGCCCATGGATTTAGAAATGCAAAAGTGACAAGTGAATTGCTTTGGTGATGCTGAATTGCAGCCGTGTGCTTGGCACCATGCCGGCGGTGATTCCCACGCACGACTGCCAATTGCACCCTCTAATTTTCTTTGCTAAAGAAGGTAATGTTTACTGCTCCTGGCCCAACATGCGCACCGATTGTCGGGGTCATATCCGCTATATATGTATTGCAGTTATAGGATTTCTTGATGAGTTTTGCGCAATAATCAGCATCGTCCTTACAATCTGCATGCGAAATAAAAATAAACTCATTTTTATTATCCGTGGTGCGATTTTTTATGTCTTCCACCAGCTGATTCAAAGATTTTTGCCGCCCGCGCACCTTGGAATAAAGCTTGAGCTCTTGCTCTGTGTTTGTGAGTTTGAGTAAAGGCTTAATACCAAGTGTGGCGCCTATTATTGCTTGCGTTTTAGAAATGCGGCCGCCTTTGTGAAGATACGACAAATTGTCCACTGTAAAAAGGTGACACACGGCTTTTTCTTCGCTTTCAAGCCAATCTACAATCTCCTCATATGTTT
>JAIRZL010000016.1 GCA_031267245.1 Oscillospiraceae bacterium | reverse complement strand
CTTCCGTTTTTGTGCTCACTTTGGGTATTTGTTCTCCGTGAGCGTTTATATTGTCGCCCTAAGTATATCACAATATATTCAATATGGCTAGTTAGTTTTGTATTTATATTGAAACTTGTATGAAGAACAATGCCTTGACCACAGGTTTTCGCAACGCTAAGTTTTTTCAATTTTGTCAATTGAGAGCATTGCCGCATCGGAAAGCTGAGTGCCGTCCGGTTGAAAAACTTGCCGCGCTGGTAAAACTCTGAGCCTTGGCAAAAAAGCGTTGTAAGAAGCTGAGGCCCAATGGTCATTTGATTTGTTTGGTTGGTATGGTTTATAATAAAGTGGTTAGAAATGGGACTTTAAGGCTGTTGTTTAAGGGTGGCTGAGGGCAAAAAATAAATTAGATCGAGAAGTGCAGATGAAGATTTTACACACTGCAGATTGGCACATTGGCAAGCAATTGGCCGGATTTTCTTTAATTGAAGATCAGCGCCATGTTTTGCGGGAGTTAGAAGATTATATCCTTGAGAATGGCATTGATGTGCTTGTGGTTGCGGGTGATGTTTATGATAAAAGCATACCTTCGGTTGAGGGTGTTAGGTTGTTGGATGATGCTCTCTTTAGCAGTATAAGCAACACGAACGCACAGATATTGATGATTGCAGGGAACCATGACAATGCAACAAGATTGGCGTTTGGTAATCGGTTATATAAAAGCAACCCGTTTATTGTTGGCGAGTTTGAAGCTGAGCTTCCAAAATTTAGCTTGCCTGATAAGTATGGCACGGTGGATTTTTTCTTGTTGCCATATTTTACTCCAGAGAAGGTTTCGCAGCAGCTTAAGGTTAAGGTTGGCAGCTTTAACGAGGCTTTTCGTTTGATTGTTGATTATAATCTTCCAAGAATCAACAAGGGCAACCGAAATGTGTTGGTGGCTCACGGTTCTTTCTCTTGTTTTTTGGCAAAGAATGGTGCTTTTTCTGACCCTGTTGTTGTGGAGCATGAACTCCCCGTTGGGGGAGTGGATGTGGTTGATATCTCGGCGGCGTTTTTTTTTGACTACGTGGCGTTGGGGCACCTTCATGCGCAACAAACAGTGTATAAAAAGCATGTTGTTTATTCTGGTTCCTTGCTTAAATATTCTGTTGCGGAGGCTGATCAAGAGAAGGGTTTTGTTGAGGTTGATATGAAAGAAAAGGGGCAGCTCAGGTTAAAGAAGTGTGACCTGCACCCCAAAAGAGACTTGAAGGTTATTAGCGGATTTATAGATGATATCCTGGCGGACCCAAACAAGTATTGCAAGAATAGCTTGGATTACCTTTTTGTGCAATTGCTTGACAATGACAGCGTTTTTGATGGTATCATGCGGTTGCGGCAGGTGTTTGGCAACGTTTTGGGGCTCAGCTTACCCAATAATTTGAGCGAGATGGTCTTTTCGAGTGTGCAGGATTGTGGCAAACGAGAAGATCTTGTGGGCTTGTTTGGCGAATTTGTGGAGAAGTTAACCGAAGAAGCCTTAACGACCGAGCAAGTTGAAATTGTTAATCGAATTGTTGGAGAAATATCCTCTTCTGAAGGCAGGGATGTTGAAAGATGATACCGCAGGTTTTAAGGGTTTGTGCCTTTGGACCGTTTGCAGGAACAGTTACTTTGGATTTTGGCAAATTGAAGAACAACATATTCCTTATAGCCGGGCCAACAGGGGCGGGGAAGACGTCATTGTTTGATGCAATGGCTTTTGCTCTTTTTGGGAAAGCTAGTGGTGAATCAAGGAGTTCTGATAATCTTAAGAGTGATTTCGCCGACGAAGAGGTTCTTTGTTTTGTGGAATTCGATTTTAAAATCAATGATGCTACCTACACAATTCGCAGAGAAGCGCCTTATGTGAAAACAACATCAAAAGGGAAGAGCAGACCAATTGGTGCTAAGGCGGTTTTGACCTTGCCGGATGGTGAAGTTTTGGTTGGCATCGCGGCTGTTAATGAAAAAATCGAAGAAATTCTGGGGCTTAATGAGCGGCAGTTTAAGCAGATAGTAATGTTGCCACAAGGAGAATTTAAGCGTTTGCTTGAAGCAAAAAGCGATGAAAAACAGCTGATCTTTCGGCGTGTCTTTGGAACAGAATTCTTTGATGACTTCACAAATAAGTTGGGGGAAGAGGCAAGGTTGCTTGAGCAACAGATGACAACGGCAAAAGGATCAATTGCGGCGTTGTTTACAACAATAGCTGCCAGATTAAATGAGGATTGGCTGCTTGAGCTTGTTGGGTGCGAGAATCCAGAGATTGGCAAGATTATGGACCAGTTGGTTAACTGGGTGTCTCTTGCAGAAGCGCATTTGGCGGAATCCCAAGCAACCAGCAAAAAGCATGAAGAAGCAAAAGATAGCCTCTTGATCCATATGGAACGTGCACAAGTGATTAATATTAGGATTGGTGAGCTTGAAAGATTGCAAGCAACCTTGGATGATTTGGAACAGCAAGAAAAGAATTTTGTTGGTCTGCGTGATAAGTTGGTGCAAATTGAGTCGGCGAAAGGTCTGGAATCGGATTTCCTTATTATCAAAAACAAAGAAGAGCAACTAAAAAGAGCCAAAGTGGACGTTGTTGCATTGCAAGAAAGATTGGCCACTCAAGAAGCCGCTTTTGCCGGATTTGCCCAAAGATTAGAGGAACTTAAAAAGGTTATGGCTAGCCATGGTGAGGTACGCAATCAAATCCTGCAGCTGGAAGTTTTGTTGGTTGAGTTGAATAAAGTGCAGTTTACTCGCAATGTTTTAGCCCAGAATAAGCAGACGCAAGACGGCCTAAAAACAAAGCAACTGGCTATAAATCTTGCATTGGATCAGGCAAAGAATCGGAAAAAATTAACGACCTTCCACAGCGACATTAAAGGGTTGGGGTTGTTGCTGGATTTAATAGGGCAGCTGGAAAGATTACAGCCGCTAGAGGCCAAGTATTCAGCATCTTATTCTGAGTTTTATGATGGTTTTTTAAAGAATCAAGCGGCGGTTTTGGCTGCGAACTTGAAGGATGGCGACCCATGCCCTGTTTGTGGGGCAAAAGAACATCCACAAAAAATGACTTTTGTGGATGCCGCGTTTAACCGTGAGAAGCTTGACGAGGCGAAGGTGCAGTTAGCAAAAGCAGAAAAAGAATTGGGATCGGTTAAACTGGAGATTAAACAGCAGGAGGATCTGTTGCTTGCTTCTGGCGTTATTGCTCAAGTGCCAGCCCGTGATGTGGGTAGCTTGGAAGTGCTTTTGAGTGCAAAGAGGAAGCATTTCGCAGAGCTAAAAAAACTGTATTGCAACACAGAGCAGCAACAACAATCCCTTGGGTTTTTGTCTCTGTTGGAAGCGCAAACGGAAGAAGAACTTGTAAGTCTTGGCAACGATTGTGCAAAAGAGATCGCAATCATTGAAGGGCAGATTTCGCATTTGCAGCAGACAGTGGCGGCAGCAAATGTGGATTTTTCTTCTGCTGAGGATGTTAAAGCACAGCTAGAGATACTTAAGGCTCAATTGACACGGCAGAGTGAAGAATTTGCCCAGCTCAATAATGAATTCAGCCTCTGCCGCGGCAAGATATTGGAGGGCCAGAATACATTAGTGAGCTTGAAACGCACACAGAATACTTTGTTTGACGAGCTCACAGATGCGCGGCAGCTGTTTCTTCAAGAGTTGTGTAACAAAGGATTTGTTGGCCAGGATGATTATCTTTTGGCGCTTGAGGCTAATTCTGAAGAGTTGCAAGAAAAGATAAAGGCTCACGAGGATAATAAGTTGGCTGCCACAATGAAGCTTAATTTTTTGCAGAAGGAACTGGAAGGCAAGGTTGTTGCGGATGTTAATACCATTGCTCAAAATCTGGATGCAATGCAGACAAAAATCAATGAATTGAAAGCAGAAGAAACTGAATTGAAGGGTAGGATTGTTTCTGTTCAGCAGACCCTGGATTGCATTGTTAGCAATTGGAAGGAGATTGAGCGGCAGGATAAAATCTGGCGGAAGGTTGATGCTTTATACAAGTTGGCTTCTGGGCGGAATGCGATGAAAATCTCTTTTGAGAGGTTTGTGTTATCGCGTTATTTTGATTATGTGATCGAAGCGGCGAATGTTAGATTGAAGGAAATGACGATGGCGCGATTCCGGTTGATTAGAAAGCAAGAGAAAAACAAAAGATTCCTTTCTGGGCTGGATCTGGAGGTTGTTGATAGTTTTACCGGGCGCGCAAGAGATGTGACCACCCTTTCCGGTGGCGAAGGGTTTAAGGCGGCGTTGGCGCTGGCGTTGGGCTTGTCTGACACCATGCAGGGGCATACGGGTGGTGTTTATATAGGAACCATGTTTATTGATGAAGGGTTTGGTACTTTGGATGGTGAAGCTATTGATCTGGCAATCGAAACCTTGATGAAATTGCGGGATACGGGTCGATTGATAGGGATTATCTCTCATGTGACAGAGTTGAAAGAGAAGATTGCCGAAAAATTAATTGTGAAACCGAGTTCATCTGGAAGTGTTGCATATTTTTTGTGATTTGATCCACAGGCCATGATGTTTGGCGCTTGGCAATGCTTCTGCCGGTTAGTAATTGTGCCTGCGGCAACGTTGAGCTCAGGGAAAGTTCTTGCCGTCCGGGCCAGCGCAGGAGAAATCTTTTGGCGCCATCAAATATCATTCATGAGCAGCAATCGCGTGCCTCGAAGGGGCTGCGCTAGGTTCGTTGCGAGCAGCACTTGCTTGGTTTGATGCCCAACAGACGTCCGTTGCAAGGAATTTGTTGGCCGCAGGCGCCCGGTGACAGGTGCCATTTTCTGCCAGGAAGCGCGGATCACGAGGATACCAAGCGGAATTGCTCTGCTTCTTTTTCTATGCTTTTGTGTCCGGTTACCAACCTGTGGGCATCGGAGCGGTGCCGGCAACGACAACAGAAAGGCATTCAGTTTGACCCGCCGGAAATGCCTTCCGCGAACCAAAAATTTTCCTCGTGGCGGAAATCGTGCCGCGGGCAAAAGGGCTTGGGGTGTTCCTTGGGTCGGCTTATTGTTGGCGGGGATGCTTTTCTGTCGCCCGCTACCGCCCACTGCCCCTTTAAAAAAACTTGTTGGCCTATTGGCCCATTTGTTGCAGCTCTCTGTCCTCTCTTTGTCCTCGAATTTTCTGAGAACAGAGCAGGGTGGTTACTAATCAAGAGGGCGGTATGTGATTTGCCCCCGCCTGTTTGCTTTTGCCTTTTGTGCTCTGTGTAGGCGTTGGTTCCCTGCTCTTGGCGGGCAATGTCCGCTGCCAACTGCTACCGCCTTTCGCAGCTGAAGGAATGGTGCCAAGCCTGCTTTATCGGACCAAGGCTTGCGCGGGATAAAAAACTTTCTGCGTTGGTGATTGATGGGGGCAGTTAACAAACTGTTTGCTCCATTCACGCAGTCACCCTTTGGATAGAATCTCCCGCAACGCACGGAATGGTGCCAACCCTGCTAAGGTGGTCGTAGGCTTGCCCGCGCGAGATCTCTTTCTATTTTATTATTTTTGGCGCCGATTACTAAATGGGGGGCAGCGTCACGCTGCCACCCACTAAATGGAATTCGCTAAGATGTTGGTTGCAATGGAGATGAATTTGAGCACGCAGCTCCAAAATCCAATTTTTGTTAGTATGCCGGCAACAAGATTGGTGCCGCCAAGCAGCAGGATCAATCTTTCTTTGCTTTCATCGGTTATTGCTTTGCATTGCTTAACATTGTTTAGCACGTGCCTTTTATAGATATTGTTCGCAAAAAAACCTATTAAGATACAAAGCGCGGCTACCGAAAATGTGATGAAGAGGATGGAAGTAGAAAGCTTTGCCAGTTCGTTGTATAAATATGGATTGGTTTGCTTTAAAAGCAGAAGCCTCCTCATAACGTCCTCCATAGATGCTGCTGAGTGCACGTCCGGGTTGAGGTAAACCATCTTCTCCATTTGCTTTGCAAACATATATAAAATGCCCATAAATCCGCCAGCAATAAGGCTCCCAACGAGATACATCTTGCGATAGAAAAAATAAGACACCGGCGAAAAAAGAGCGGCAAAATTAAATTTAAGATTGTGTCTGAATGCATTTCGATAGTATGTGATATTTGTCATAATGAAGGAATCCATAAGCTTTTCTGTGTCGTTGCTCTCGTCTGCGTTGCCAGATTCTTTGGTGTGTGAAAGGCTTTTTTTAAGCATGCCACCTTCTTTAACTGATTTGCCACAAAAGCTACATGTCTCTTCCGTTTGGGAGTTTTTTTTGCCGCAATTGCGGCAGATTTGCGAGCTTGCTGAATCTTCGACTTCAGGAGAAAAACAGTTTTCCTGACCATGCGATTCTTCGTAGACGCATTTCTTCTCTCGCTCAAAACAGGTGCTGTGGTAGGGTGCCCCGCATTCAGGACAAACCACAACATTTTCATCTGGAAGCGCTTCTTTGCACGATTGGCATTTTTGACCAGTAAATCTACTCATTAAATTCACCTTTCTTGTTTTCATTTGGGGAGCGGCGCGATTGTTTTCTCGCAGAATCTGAAATTATATTTTAAGTTGAATCCACATTGCTACAGGTTAGGAGCAAGCCACTTGCTGGCAGTTTCTTTAAATACGCCATTATAAAACCATCTAGGTTGCCATCCATCACTGCAGATACGGAGCCGGTTTCAAAGCCGGTTCTGTGATCTTTAACCAATGTGTATGGCATAAACACATAAGACCGGATTTGTGAGCCCCATGCAATTTCCGATTGCTTGCCTTTAATATCCTCAATATGCTCAAGCTGCTCTTTTTCTTTGATCTGTATCAGTTTTGCAATTAATAACTTCATTGCCGTTTCTTTGTTTTGGTGCTGGCTACGTTCGTTCTGACAAAAAGTAACAATACCTGTTTTGAGATGGGTTATCCTAACCGCCGATTCGGTTTTGTTAACATGCTGCCCGCCGGCGCCGCTGGCTCTAAATGTATCTATCTTAAGATCTTTCTCGTCAATTTTCACCTCACAACTTTCGTCTAGTTCAGGGATCACCTCAAGGGATGCAAATGATGTGTGCCGTCGGCCAGACGCATCGAATGGAGAGATCCTAACAAGGCGGTGCACTCCCATTTCTGATTTCAAAAAACCGTAAGCGTTCTCCCCGTGAACCAGCATAGATGCGCTTTTAATCCCACATTCACTACCTGCAAGGCAACCAAGTACCTTAATGCTGAATTGGTGGTCCGCACACCACATGGAATACATTCGATAAAGCATCTGCACCCAATCTTCAGCTTCGGTTCCGCCGGCTCCTGCGTGGAAGGTTAAGATTGCATTGTGTTGATCGTATTTTTCGGTTAACAGGGTTTCTAATTTAAAGGTGGTTACATCCTTCTCAAAGACTGTTAACTTGGCAGAAAGTTCTGTTAACGTTGCTTCTGTGTGCTCCTCTTTTGCGAATTCGAACATAATCTCCAGTTCGTCGTCTGCTTCTTGCAGATTCTCTAAGGTTGTTATCTTTGATTTTAGAGCCTTGATCTCAGAAAGAACTTTCTTTGAGTTGGATTTGTCATCCCAAAACCCTTCTTTAAGGATCTGTTCTTCGCGTGTTTTCAGGTTGTTTCGCAAAGGCTCATCTTTAATATGGTCGCGCAATTCGATCATCTGGACCTTGACATTGCCGTATTTTTGTTTCAAATCGTCAAGCTGCAGCATCTATCCACCTCCAAGTTGCTTGATAATATCCTCCTGAAAATTGCACGAGATGCAAAATAGATGTGAGTAAACAGCGCGGATATATGTGTGATGACTAAGATTAATGCGGGCCAACACCTCTTGTTCTCTTTGCGGCTGCTTGATCACGGTTATGTTGTTTTTGAATTTTGATTCGGCGATTAGTTTAAGTGTGTCGAATCGTTTGGAGAGAAGGCTGGTTATCTTTTCATCCAATTTATCGATTTGTTGTCTCAGCTCTTCAAGATTTTGCTTCATCTGTGTGCCCTTCTTCTGGAATTCGCTGACGTTTCACTGAGACTAACCTGAATGTCTCATCTTTTCCTTCAACTACATATGTTTCCCTGGTGCCAGTGTCAACTGGTTCTTCTTCTGGTTGATTTTCTTCGAACACGTCAACTGAAAATTTCCACTGGTTGTCAGCCGTTTTTTCTAAAGTTTTGTTTTTGTATGACCTACAAACAACGGCGTTACCTGGGCATTCGGCAAATTCATAATTTTGGGTTTCTGGGTTGTACTTGTTGGATTCCCTGTAATCGAAATTGTCAATGCCAAAGAGCCGTTTTGCCCAAAGCTGAACATCGGTTTCTGATGTTGCGCAATTGTTGCCGTCGTAAAACAAACCCAATGGTGAGGCAAGTTGCTTGTATGCGGTAGCAAGTAGAATGTATAGTTTGTTGGTGAGGAAATCTGGAGGAACATTGGTTTCAGATAGGTCCTTTATCTGGCCGTTCCACAGTTCTTCTGGCTCCCAGGTGCTGGAAGGTTTCTCCTGAGAGGTTGAGGTGCTGGTTGCTTTTTCCGTTGGTGTTGCTTCTTTTTCGCTTTTTAAACCGCGGCGGCATGCTGTGAGCACGCTGCACAAAATGAGGCATAACATAAGCTTTGAAATCGCAATTAAGATTATTTTTGGCTTCTGGGTTGTGGATATTCTGGGCCTACTAACAACAAGCTGTTCGCAGTTGCTGACCCCAAATCGGCGAAAATGCTTCTGCATCTGCATGCCTCCTAAAAATTTCTCAAACTTTGAATTGCAGATCTGTTTCTCACAAAACCCCAATCTGGCTGTGCCCAGATTGGCAATCTCACCCCAGCAAGTTCTTTGCAACGAAACTGTTGTGAGAGTAGAAAAGCTTTCCGTTGGTGTTTTAAATCTGGTTTGATCCCGTTGGCCACCACCTGTTATGTGTGCTTTCCATTACGACGATTTCCCCTAGCTTATTATGCAACGCCCTAATGTCAGCCAGCGGTGCGCTACGCCCAGATTGATAATCTCGCCCCGGCAAGATCTTTGCAGCGAAACTGTTGTGAGAGTAGAAAAGCTTTCCTGGAGTTTTAAATCTACCGGCGAGTTTAGTATTTGTGGATAGTTAGGTCAAAAATCAAGGATGAGCGCTTCTGGTGGCAGATTGGCGAATTGTGCTATCTCGACAGGGTCGAATGTGGGGAACTCAGTGCTTAAACCTCTTAGGTTTAGCAGCCAGAATTTGAATTCTTCTGCTTCTTGTTCCAATGTTGCCGTATGCTCCACTGTGTACATGTTTCTGTGCCCATGAAGAATCACATGCCCAAGCTCGTGAGCGCAGACCATTTTCATCTGTGAATTGCTAATCCATCTGCTTATATGGATAATTTGCTGCTTGTTGATACAGTGGTAGAAGCCGTGAATATTGGTGGGCAGATCGGCAACCAAAACAATTACTTTTAGCTTTTCGCACAGGTCCCATGGATCATTCGTCCCGTGTTTTTGAACAAGTCCTTTCACCAATTGTTTGATCTTGTTCAAAAACATGACCTCCTCTTCAACTAATCCTCCTTATAAAATAAAACAACACAAAGTGGGTTTTTTGTGGTTTTTTAATTTTTGTGGTTTAACGCCAATTCAATCCCTATCTTCATGGCATTTACCACCTTTTCGACTTCATTTTTTTCAAGCAAGACGCCGTTGAACATCAGCCCTTCTTGCTCAAGCAATGTGCGTTCAAACCCTTTTATAATTGTTGCAAATTCTTTGTTGTTGGCCTGATTTCCATCTTCTTCCCGCAAAAGGTAATCTGCCGAGGTGCCAAAAAGGCGGCAGATAGCAAGAAGAGTTTTGTAATCAGGTTCTCTTCTGCCTTGTTCATACATCCCAACGGCGCTCGAAGAAATGCCAAGTTCGTCGGCCAATTGACGTTGTGTCATCCCGCATTGCTGCCTTAAGTGTTTTAGTTTTTTTTCCACCATCCTGCTTCACATTCCTTCAATTGTTGGACTCACGCACATTTAGTGTATTGTACCATACAAAAAGCGCCTGTTGCAACATGGTGGTTGTTGCTGATTTGTGGTATTCCGCAACGCAAAAACGCCGCTTGTTGGTTGTTTCCCATAAAATTATGCCCGCAAATGCACGCATAGAATCGATTGTACTCAAAATGTGTTGACATATCACACGATATGTGTTATGCTCAGTAACTGTTCAACGAAGTTTAAATTTAAATGAGAGGATAGGATGCGCGCTATGACTATAGCAAAACTGAAGGATGAATATCGAGCGGCTGCGGGAAGTCTGCATGATCGGGTTGTTGAGCTTACCCAGGAATACAAAACAGCCTGCAAAAAGGAGCAAACGAAACTAAAAAGGCGTATTGTTTGCCTTTATGATGAGATAAGGGCGCTTTTAAAAACGGCAAACAGCATTGATGCCTATTGCAAAAGAAATGGATCGGAGGGCTAAAAATGCCGTCTATTTCGTTTTACGATGACGTTTGGCTTAACCAGATCGCATACATGAAATCGCTAGAGGAAAACGGTGAAACGAATCTACAACTCATTAAACGTTTGAAAAAGATCATATTGAAGGTGATTGAAAACGATCTGACGGTGAAGCAAAAAGAGGTTGTAAAGCTTTATTTCTTTGACAACAAGAAAATCCCGCAGATTGCTGCCTTAAAATCTTTAAATAAATCAACGGTTTCGCGGCATATCAAATCCGCCAAAGTGAAGATAAAGCAGTTACTCAAATATGTGCTTGAGCTGGGTATTTAAGGGCTCGTTTGTGTTGGGGTAATTGGTGGCCATAGACGCCGCCAGTTACCCCAATGGCATTTCTAGCAGCGTACCGCACCATATTCAGACAAAGGCAAGGCCTTCTGTTTCTAGGAAACCATCGTTTAGGGCAGCGTGCCGCTGCAGGCAAACTTCATGCAAGGGCAAGACCTTCTGTTTTCAGGAACCCTTTGCTTACAGCAGCGTACCGCTGCAGCCATATTCAAGCAAGAGCCAGACCTTCTGTTTTGGAAACCTTAGCTTAGGGTAGCATGACGCTACACCATAATCATGCAAGAGCAAGACCTTCTGTTTCTTGTAAGCGTTCGCCTGGGGCCGCGAGCCGCTGCGCCCAGACTTCAAGCAAAAGCCAGGCCTTATGTTTTTAGGGAACCATTGCTTAGGGCAGCGTGCCGCTGCAGCCATATTCATGCAAGAGCCAGGCCTTCTGTTGTTAAGAAACCGGTATTAAAGATGAATATTGTGAAGGACTGTGATTCATGTTATAATTTAAGTCGTGTTTGAATTTATTTGTTTTGTTATTTAATTAAAATTGGTTCGCGAGGTAATAAGCTATGGCAGTTCCGGTAGTCGCAATCGTTGGTAGGCCTAATGTTGGAAAATCTTCATTGTTTAACAGGCTTGTTGGGCGAAATAAGGCAATTACCTTAGATATGCCGGGAGTAACGCGGGACCGGATTTATGGTGATTGTAGTTGGCGTGGTAAGAATATTTCGGTGGTTGACACAGGTGGCTTGGAGGTGCATCCAGAGGAATTGCTGAAGGGCAAGGTTAGGCAGCAGGTGATGTTGGCTGTTGAAGAGGCAGATGCGGTTATTCTTGTTGTGGATCTTAAGATTGGCGTAACGAATGATGACCTGGAGATAGCTGGGTTGCTAAAAAAAACAACGAAGTCGGTTGTTGTGGCTGTGAATAAATGCGATTTTTTGGGGGCGCCAGAGCCTGAATTTTATGAATTCTATTCTTTGGGGTTCAACAATTTAATCGAGATCTCTTCTATTCACGGTCATGGGATTGGGGAGCTTCTTGACCTTGTTTGGAGCAATGTTGAATTTGAGAATGACGCGAGCGTGCGGGCAGCAGATGTTTTGCGGGTTGCGGTAATTGGGAAGCCGAACGTTGGGAAATCGTCATTGGTTAATTGCATTGCCAAAAAAGATCAAGTGTTGGTTTCTGAAATTGCTGGCACAACGAGAGATTCAACAGATACTTTAATTGAAAACGAAGAGGGTAGCTTTGTTTTTGTTGATACGGCAGGGCTTAGAAAGCGGGGTAAGGTAGGGGAAGATCTGGAATATTTTAGTGTGCGCCGGGCCCTTAAATCCATAAACAATGCAGATGTTTGCCTGATGTTAATCGATGCGCAGGAAGGGCCATCTGAGCAGGATTCAAAGATTGTTGGTTACGCTCACGAGCAAGGAAAAGCATTGATTGCGGTGATCAACAAGTGGGATTTGGTTAATAAAACAGAGAACACAACCACTTGCTACAAGAGCAAACTGCATGCTATTTTTTCGTTCATACCTCATCTGACATGCTGTTTTGTTTCTGCGAAAACAGGGCTTGGAATTGGCCATTTGTTTGTTGAAATTAAACAAGTGTTTGAACAAACCTCAAGAAGGTTGACAACCGGTGCGCTGAATGTTATGCTTGCCGAAGCCATAGAAAAAGCGCAACCACCCTCTCGCAAAGGGAAGCCATTAAAGATATATTACATCACGCAGATTGGCGTTAAACCTCCAACTTTTGTCTTGTTTGTAAACAATCGGGAGTTGTTGCATTTCTCATATGAAAGGTATCTGGAAAATCAGATTAGAGAGGTGTTTGACCTGAAATTTCCGCCCATTCGTTTTGTTGTGCGCGAAAGAACGAGAACGGGAAGGAAGTGAAATTATCTTGTTGACGTTAAAATATACACTGCCGTGGCTGCTTGCTTATTTGTGTGGCAGCGTGAATGTGGCTATTTTGGTAACAAGAGCCTTCAAGAAAAAAGATATTCGTTTGTTGGGCAGCGGAAACGCCGGAGCAACCAATATGACCCGCAACTTTGGGTTGCAATGGGGGATTGTTATCTTTATTTTGGATGCCGGCAAAAGTACGCTAGCGATATTGCTCGGCCGTGCGCTTTACGCAAGGTTCGGTATTGTGGGTGGCGTGGCCTTGGATTATTTGCCATTTATTTTTGTTATTGTTGGGCATTGCTTCCCTGTTTTTTTTGGGTTTCGCGGTGGTAAAGGGATAGCTACGGCTGTTGGTGGCTTGCTGGTCTTGAACCCTATTGTGTTGTCTTTAGTTGTTGCTGTGTTTATTTTTGTTGCAATCAAAACCAGGGTGGTGGCGTTGGCTTCTATTTACGCGGCTTTTTGCACCCCAGTGGCCTATATTATCTGGGCTTCTGTGAATAAGAGGTTTACAGTTGAATTTTTGTTCTTGGTTGCTTCTTCTGGCTTGATAATTTTTTTGCATATTCAGAAGGCAGACAAAAACTTGTTGCGAGTTTTAAAAGAGACGACAATAGGGAGGGTGGTCTGTGGAAAGGATCTTGGTCGCAGAAGATGAAGCGGTGATCTGCGAATTTATTGTGGTTAACCTTAAACGATCTGGATATGATGTTGTTGCTGCTTGCGATGGACAGATGGCGATTGATCTGTTTGAACAAGATCAAAC
Source organism: Oscillospiraceae bacterium (assembly GCA_031267245.1). Taxonomy (GTDB): domain Bacteria; phylum Bacillota; class Clostridia; order Oscillospirales; family Ruminococcaceae; genus BNZN01. The sequence continues at coordinate 31,712 of JAIRZL010000016.1, read as the reverse complement.
CGGTTTTGGTGCAATGATTTTGGATGTTATGATGCCTAAAAAAGACGGCCTGGAGGTTTGCAAGTATGTGAGAGCAAAAGATAGCACAGTAGGCATCATTATGCTTTCTGCAAAGTCGCAGGAAATAGACAAGGTTAGTGGATTGATGGCCGGTGCAGACGATTATCTAACAAAACCATTTAGTCCGTCTGAGTTGGTGGCGCGTGTGGATGCGCTTTTTCGTCGAATTGCGGCTTGCAGCGAGAAATGCGATGTTGGTGAGCCAAGTAGGTTTTTGAAATCGGGGCCGTTTGAGTTGGATAGTAACAGAAAGACCGTGTCTAAAAATGGGGTTGTTTTGGAGCTAACTCCCATGGAATATGAATTGATGAAATTGTTTTTGGAGCATAAGCGAACAGCTTTCAGCAGAGCGGATCTTGTTGAGCGCGTGTGGAGCTGCGACAATGGTGCTGAGGTGGATGAGAAGGTTGTGGACGTATGTGTGCGTAGATTGAGGGTTAAGATAGAAGATGAGCCATCTAATCCATTTTATATATTTACTGTTTGGGGAGTGGGTTATAGATGGGAAGGAGCATGATTAAAATGAAGGTTGAGCAGAGGTGATGCTGTTTGGCGATGGCGAAGATGACAAGAAAAGGGATGCTCAGTAGCCTCATCTCAACAATGGTTTTGCTTGGTGCGATTTTTGTTTTTTGTTCGATTTATGTTAAGCATTTCTTTTATGGTGGTGTTCAGCAATTTGTGGATTCTCAGTTTGCCCTTATTGATGGATTTTTTATGCAGATTGCTACCGAGAGCCAGAGATGCCGCGAAGAGAAGATGCTTGAATGGATTAGGAATTTCTCAGAAAGCAGCAAAATGGAGTTGCTTCTGTTGGGTGATAACAAACAAATTAAAGGCGCGTCTAGTGGTTTTGAATTTGAATCTTTGTATGGCTTAAGCAACAAAAAAACAATGATAGATGATAATGTTTATATCACCATGTTGGGGCCGCAAAAGATTATGGTTTTTGAGCATGATTTGGGCCCTGATGATGGTTATGTTATGGCTTGGGTGCTCATAGACGAGATCAACAAAGAGATGAGTACGATCTTGGGTGTTTTGTTTTTAATCATGGCTCTTGTTTTGATTTTTGTTGTGGTTGCGAACACATATTTCACAGATTCAATTGTTAACACCATCTGGACAATAAATCGAACAGCGAACAAGATTGCTAAAGGGGATTTTAGAACAAGGATTGTTAAGCGTAGCAACGATGAGATTGGTGATTTGTGCGCGGTGATTAATAACATGGCAGAAGAGCTTAGTGCCACAGAGACCATGAAGAATGAGTTTATATCTTCTGTTTCGCATGAGTTGCGAACACCATTAACTGCCATAATGGGGTGGGCAGAGACCATTACTGTTTGTGGGTTGGATGATGATCTAGAAACCTTTGAAAAAGGAATGAAGATCATTGCCTCAGAGACTGAGCGACTTTCTCGGATGGTTGCAGAATTGCTTGATTTTTCTAAATTCCAGAATACAAACACCACACTGGAACGAAAAGAAATAAAGCTTTTGAGATTGGTTAATGAAACGGTTTGGATATTCAAAGAACGTGCAGTAAAGGAAGAGAAAAGATTAGTCTTTAAGTACGATGAACATAATGATGTTTTGGTTCTGGCCGATGCTAACCGGTTGAAGCAAGTTCTAATAAATGTTCTGGATAATGCCCTTAAGTACACAGATGCAAATGGGTTGGTTTCTATTATTGCCGCAGAAGAGAATATAGATGGCGCTAGATATGCTGCAATAAGGGTGACAGACAATGGTTGCGGAATCAAAAAGGAGGATCTCAAACAGGTGAAAACAAGATTCTTTAAGGCCAACTACACAAGGAGAGGGTCCGGAATCGGGCTTGCTGTGGCAGATGGCGTGGTTGCGTTGCATGATGGGTACCTTAATGTTGACAGTGTTGAAAACGAAGGCACAACAGTGGAGATCTTGCTTCCCATTTATGAACGCAGAGGAGCATAGAGGAGCATAGATGGGAAAAAACGCAAAATCGGTGCTGGTAGGCGGGGGCGGTGGTGTTTGGGAGGAAGATTTTTTGTTCTTTCTTGTCATTTTCCCGAGCAAGTTTTGATACAATTGCAAAGAGTAAGTCGTGGAGGGTAAGTAATGAAAAAGGTTAAAAAATCTATTTTCTTCTTGGTTGCGGTGATGATCTTGTTTTTTTTGTGGCTTTCTTTTTTTGGAATAAGAAAAACTCATGGAGATGTCACAACGGTTTATGTTAAAGGGGTGCGGGATCTCTTTTTGGGAACCGATATCGGTGGTGGAATTGAATTTGTTTTTAAAGCCGTGCATGACAAAGCAATGACCCAGTCTGATATGGAGACCGCAAAAAAAGTCCTGGAGCGCAGATTGTTTGAGTGGGGTATAGATGGTGACGTTTTTGCCAGTTACGATCAAGAAAGATTTATTGTCCGGATCCCTTTTGGTTACGTTGGTTGGCAGGATAATGCTGGCAGGATTATGAAGAAACTGTGCAAAAGAGCCACTATCACCTTCCGCGAAAAGGCAGAAACAGATGCCGATGGGAACCCAAAAGATGAAACGCTTTTGAATGTTATCTTGGCTGGTAATGAGATTGAAAAAGCAAGTTCTTTTTCCCGCAACGCGGTGCATGGTGTGTCTTTTAAATTAACCAAACCGGCAAAAGAAAAGCTCCAAGCAGCAACAAAAAAACTGGCAGAAACATATGATCAATTTTCTGTTTGGGTGGATAATCGAATGATTGCTGCTCCCAAAGTAAATGAGCCTGTTGACGGTGGGCGTGTTCTTATTGCCGGGCTCGAAAGTATCGAAACGGCAAATGACTTGGCGGCCACGATTAATGCGGGCGCACTCCCGTTTGGTTTGGTGGCGGAAAGTGCGAACGCAATTGAATCTTCGTTTGGAATTTGCGCGCAGCTCCCCGTGTTTGTGGGTGTTTCTGTTTTGTTTGCAGCCGTTTTGCTATTTATGGCATGTCAGTATCGGCTGCTAAGCGGCATTTATTTGTTTGTTTTGATCGGTTTTTGTGGTTTTGTGATTGGGACAGTGACTGGGTTTTTCCCGTTTGTTCCTGGCGCAACTTTGTCTATTCCAATAATGTTTGGAATCGCTTTCGTTTTTTGGGTTAATGCGGTGTGTAGCAGTTCTTTGTTCGGCCGGATTAAGAGGCTAATGGGCCAAGGGAACACCGCGAAGAAAGCGGTGGAACTGAGCTTGCAGGCAGAAAAAGCGAAGATTCTTAAGGTTAACGGTTTGGTTTTTGTTTGCGGGATTGTTCTTATGGGTTGCTTTGGGGCGCATCGAAATCTTGTTGCTAGTGTATTGCAACCAGTGTTAAGCGCTGTGGACCAGAACCTGTTTCCGCTGGGGAAATTGGCTCAATTGGGTTATGTTTTTATTGCTGGTTCGTTTTTTAATCCATTTCTTTGGTGGCTTCAAAGCTTGATGTTGCGTTCGTGTGCCAGATTCCGGGCGTTCAAGCAGATGTGCTTGTCACCTTTGGCGGAGCCGCAAAAAGTGGCAGTGGCAACAAAAGGGATCATTATACCCACCGTGATTGCTTGCGCTTTACTTGCGTTTGTTGTGCGGGGCAATCAGCAAGGCTCCCCGGGGAATACTTTTGCTCGGTATGCTTGTGGGAGTGGTGTTGTTCCAGATGACACTGAAAATATTGCTAAGAAGGTTGTGGCCGAAGAAGGGTTGGCTAGTGCAGATATTCAAAGGATGAGGGATATCAAAACCGACGAAAAGGGGTTTGTTTTAAGCCTTCCAAAGTTAACAGACAATGAAGAAGTTGGTAGAATAACAGCAAAATTAATTTCCCGCATGCCAGCCGCCCAGATTAAGAATATATCCTGGGAAAGTATGGAAGGCAAGCAATTAAACTTCTTTGATGTGCGATTGTTAGTGGTTTTAATAAGCATATGCTTGGCATCCTGTTTTATGATGCTTAGAAAGGCCAAGGAGCGTGGTATGGTGGCAGTTTTTGTGATGTTTGGTGTGTGCTTTTTGTTCATGTGTTTGATGTGTGGATTGGTGCGAGTTATGAGCAGAGGGTGGGTTTGCCACGCTGCGCAATTGGCAGCATCTGCAAGCTCGGCAACCGTAATTACTGTTTTGTGCTGGCTTTGTTTTTCTGTTTTAAAATGCCATGTTAAGGAAGACGGGGATGCAAAAGCGTGTGGTCTTTGCGGGGCTGCTTATCTTCCTGGGTTTCTTATTGTTGTTGGAGTTTTTTGCGGCGTTTTCTTTTCTTCTGGTGCCTCTATAATGTGGGCATCTGCCCTGCCTTTCTTAATTGCTGTGGTTGGAATTGGCGTGGCTGGAATTGTATGTTCGGTTTTGGGTTTAAGAAGCGAGAAAAGGCTGTGAAGGTGGTGTTTTGCAGGGAAGCAATGGGCTAGGTGGCTAGGCAAGATAATTGCCAATGATTACCAAACCTTTGGGGAAAGGTGGCGATGTTTTGGTGTTGGTTGGTGTGGCGATTTTGTGTTCTTTGGGCTTGATTTTTATTCCTGTGCGCTTGGATTTTGAGTATGAAGATGAATTCACCGTTCAGATTCGTTACCTTTTCTTCAAAAAGAAAATGCACGCGCATAAATATCTTTTAGCATCCAAGCCTTCTTCGCCAAGGTTTAAAAGCGGCAAGAAGATTAAGCGTGTTTTGGCTGAAATAAAAAGGCAGCTTCCTTTTTGGAAAAAAAGACTACGTGGTTACTGCAAAATCTTCCGGTGGATGCTCAAAACTAGCACCAAGGTTGCTGCCTGCGATCTAAAATGCGAGCTGTTTGTGTGGGATATGGCGGTTACTGGGTGGTTATGCGGCTTGCTTGCAGCCGTGTTGAGCAACATGAAGAAACGAAAAGGGCTAAGGTTTGTGATTACTCCGGGGTTTGTGGCAGAAGAAACACGCATAAAGTGCGCAGGTGTTGCGTATGTGTGGGTTTGTGGCCTGTGTTTTTGGCTTGGTGTGTTGTTGTTTAGGTTTTTTGTAGATTATTTTAAGGCTATGAATATTAAGAAAAAAGCCAATTTGAGGGAAGGGGCGGGTGGTTAATGCATGCAACGTTTAACAGCTGCGGAGAATGAAATGATTGAGATTTATAAGAAGGATATTAAAAAGCTTATGTCTGAGAGCAGATATCAGCATTCGCTGGCTGTTGCCGATCAATCCAATAAGCTTGCTGCAATTTATGGCTGTGGTGTTTATAAGGCGAGTGTGGCGGGTTTGCTGCACGATGTGGCCAAAGAACTTGACCCGCAGATGCAGTTGGAATTGATTAGGGAATACAAAATTCCCTTTGAAGATGGCGAGATGGTAAGCCAAAGCCTTTGGCACACAGGGGCTGGGGCGGCTTATATCCAAAAGCATTTTGGCATCATTGATAAAGAGATAATAAATGCCGTTTTGTATCATACATCTGGGCGCGGCGGCATGGATCTGCTTGAAATGATAATCTTTGTTGCCGATAAAATCTCGGCAGACAGAACCCATGTGATGGTCGCCAGCGAAAGAGAAGTTGCTGAAACCTCTTTGCAGAGCGTGATTTTGCGGTCATTACAAAATACAATCCCAAGGCTTATTGAAAGCAACGTGCACATATCGCCCAAAACGATAGAGACATATAACTATTACAGAAACAGCTCAAAAGCTGGTATCGAAGCAGTTGATTGCAGATAAAGCGTTGGTAAAATTAGCTTCTGCCCATAGCTCAGCAGGATAGAGCGAACGCCTCCTAAGCGTTAGGCCAGAGGTTCGAATCCTCTTGGGCAGGCCATCTTGCGTTTCTTATTTCTGCAACTAACAAATAGTTCTGCTTGTGTGCTGTTGAGTTCTTGGTGGTTGCTGTTTTGATTGGTAAACTGTTTTTTGGCTGGTGATCTTGTAATAATGCGAAATTTGACGATTGGCCACAACGATTCTGGGCAAAGGTTAGATAAGTTTCTTCAGAAGGCTACAACCTTGCCACCCTCCCTTATGCACAAATATATTCGCAGAAAAAGGATAAAATTAAACCAGCTACGTTGCCAACACAACGTTATCTTAAAGCCTGGGGATAGCATAGAGCTTTTCATAAACGATGAGTTTTTTGTGCCGGTTGATGCAAAGATGGTCTTTGTTAAAACCACAATAAAACCTGAAGTTATTTATGAAGACACCAATATCATCATTGCAAACAAGCCGCCTGGGCAATTGGTGCATGAGGATAAGGATGAAAAGGTTAACACATTAATAAACGCCATAAAAAAATATCTTTTTCATAATGGCGAATACAATCCAAGTGCAAATTGTTTTGCGCCTGCTCTTTGCCACAGAATAGACAGAAACACCAGCGGGCTTGTGCTTGCTGCCAAGAACTCTGTAACTTTGCGAGTGTTGAATCAAAAGATTAAAAACAGAGAGCTTGAAAAATCTTATCTTTGTGTGGTTCACAATATTCCGCGCCCAAAAGAGGCGGTGCTTACAGCGTATTTATGGAAAGATGAAGCAAACAATCGTGCGGTTATAAGTTCTGTTCCTGGCAATGGATATAAACTTATTAAAACTCGTTACAGGGTTCTTCGAGACTGGGGGCGCATATCACTTTTGGAGGTTGATCTCATCACAGGTCGCACCCACCAAATCCGCGCGCACCTTGCTTACATCGGGTGCCCTGTGTTGGGTGACAATAAATACGGGCGGATAAAAAACAATAGAATTTGGGGCCTTAAGTCGCAGGCACTTTGTGCAACAAAATTGAAGTTTGGCTTCGCTTCAGATGCGGGGCATCTTGGTTACCTTCAGAATCGAGAATTTGTTTTGGATGATATTTGGTTTCGCGATCAATTTCCACTGTTTTGATTGTTAAAAAATTAAAGCAGGGCAGGTGTTAAACAACATGCCCAGGGCCACTGAATGGACTCCAGATTTTCGTTTTCTGCTGGCTTCTCTTTTTTCACAAATGTCTACTTCCCTCGTTAGGGGAATTTAGGTGAGGGGTGGAATTGGCGTTGGGAGAGGATGTAGGCCAGCTGAGGAAAAATCTCAATTTCTTCCCATGGCCATTGCTCGGTTGGTAGTGTGTGTCGAGAAACGGAAGCTCAATAGGGAAGCACAAAGGGGATGATGTGTGGCGTGTGCTGCCTTGTTTGTTGTGGAGATTTAGAGGAATGTGTAGTATAATGACGATGTTAAAAGATTTAATTTAATGAAGGGAAACCGGTATGATATTTGTCAATAAAAAGGGGAATGGCAAAAATTTATTTTCATTGGAATTTGACGTGGAGCCGGAAATATTTAACAATCATCTGGATTTTGTTTATCATAAAAGGATTGGCAAGTTAAATGTGCAAGGATTCCGCAGGGGGAAGGCGCCGCGTTCGGTGGTTGAAAAGATATATGGCGCGGATTTCTTTTTCGATGATGCGTTGAGCAATCTTTGGCCGGAAGAGTTTAAATTGGCCATTAAAAGTGCGGAACTTGAGGATTTTGTTGCAGTTGAACGAGTTAACGTAATCGCTGTCAGCAAAAAAGATGGGGTTAAATTCTGCGTTGATGTTGTGGTGAAACCTGAGATCGAGCTGGGGGATTATAAAGGGATCGAAGGGAAGGTTGACCCTGCTGAGGATGTTAGTGATGCGGAGGTTGACGATACTATTGATCTGTGGGCTCGCAAGGTTGCGCGGATTGTTGATCTGCCGGAAGGCAGGCCTTGTGAGATGGGGGATATTGTTAATATTGATTTTAATGGCTTTTTAGATGGGAACGAGTTTGAGAATGGGCGATCTGAAAATGTTGATTTAACTTTAGGCAAAAAAACATTTATAGATGGTTTTGAAGAGGCTGTTGTGGGCCATGTTAAAGGTGAGAGTTTTAAGATTCAGTTGAAGTTCCCGGATGGTTACATGACAGCTGAGTTGGCTGGCAAAGATGTGGAGTTTGAAGTAAAAATAAACAACATCAAGTCATGTGAGTTGCCAGAAATTAATGATGAGTTTGCGGAGAATATTAGTGAATTTGGAACCCTGAAAGAACTTAGAGCAGACATATTTAAAAGGCTTAAGGAGTTAAAAGAGCGGCAGCACAAAGGAAGAACGGAAGCTTTTGTGTTTGCGGCACTTGCGGCGATCGTAACAGTTGAATTGCCAAAGGTTATGGTTGAGCAGCGGGTTGATTCTTTGGTGAGAGATTTGCAAAAGGAGTGGAAGCGGCGAGGTCTTGACCTGGAAAATTACCTACAGATGGCAAAAACAGATGAAGCCACTCTAAGAGAAAGGCTTGGAGCGCAAGCCGAACAGCAGTTGAAGTTGGAATTGGCGCTGGAGAAGATAGCAACTCTTGAGCAGATCGATGTGGCAGAGGATGAATTGTCGGCGGAGCTTGGGAGGTTGGCGCAGGTGCATGGAGTGGGCCGCGAGGATGCTGAAAAGTTTTGGAACGCTGGGGATGTAAAGAAAGCGCTACTATCCAAAAAAACAATGGATTTTGTGCTGCAGCATGCAAAAATTGATTGATGAATGTTTTTTTTGTAAATTAAAGGAGGGTTTGTTATGCCTTTGGTGCCAATGGTTGTTGAGCAAACAAACAGGGGAGAACGCTCATATGACATTTATTCTAGGTTGTTAAATGATAGAATTATTATGCTTTGCGAAGAAGTGAACGACACAACTGCAAGTTTGGTGATTTCTCAGCTTATTTACCTTGAAGGGCAGGACCCAGAGAAGGATATCCACCTGTATTTAAACAGCCCTGGTGGCTCAACCTCGGCAGGTATGGCAATCTTTGATACTATGCAATATATCAAATCAGATGTGTCAACAATCTGCTTGGGTTTGGCTGCGTCGATGGCAGCTTTCTTGCTTGCAGCGGGAGCAAAAGGCAAGCGGTTTGCTCTTCCAAACAGTGAAATAATGATTCATCAACCGATGGGCGGGGTGCAAGGGCAGGCCACTGACATTAAGATCCAAGCGGAGAGGATATTAAAATTGAGGTCCAAGCTCAATGAGATTCTGGCCACAAATACCGAGAAGCCTGTAAGCATAATCGAGCAAGACACAGAGCGCGATTACTTTATGTCGGCGGAAGAGGCGCGCGAATATGGTATAATAGATAAAGTATTGCGAAAAAGATAGGGTGTTTGAATGAAGCCGGTGGCATAATTCAGCAAAGCACAGAGCGTGATTGCTTTGGGTTGGCGGAAGAAGTTCATGGATATGTTTGGTAGATAAAGGTGCCGCGAGAGCAAGCAGCTGAAGGGATATGTGATTGTTGTGGTGGCAATAAGAAGTTTTATCGGCGGCGAAAGACTGCGAGGGTTTTTGCGATTCGAATTTGTGGCGTTGAGTATAATCTTCTTGGCTGCGGCGTTGTCATCTGCCAGGCCAAGGAAGCAAACAGGTGACAGGGCAGCGATTGATGCCTTGCTTTCCGCTGGCTTACCATCGGTGTTGGCTGTTTGTTCCGGCGCCGCTGGTGACGTTTTTACGCTTGCGCAGGTTGAAGACTTCGCCGAGCAGCTGGTGGGAAACAAAACATCTGAGCAATTGCTGTTGTTATACGAGGAGCTTCGTGGTTTTTGGGAAGTGGCTGTTGTCGGAATTGCTCAGCCTTGCAACGAAAGGGACCTTAAGCTGTGTTTGCAAGCTGTTGCGATTCTTTTGCGTGCAACCGACCAGGCGATTACGGCAAATGGTGGCATCACACCGCAGGAAGGAATCCCTCTTGCACCGGTGAACTTTGCCGCGGAGCTGTTTGGGGGATCTGGCGTTGCCTGCTTGTTGCCTGTTCTTCACTGGGCGCCCCGGGTGCTGCCTGCTCATTCCCCGGAGCTCCCGGATGGAACGGCAACCAAAAAGGCGTTGCGTTCTGCAGAAAAAGCACGCGACACAGCAACGCGGGCGTATGATGCGTGGAGCTCTGCTTACAGGGCTGTTGCTTCGGAAGAAGAAGAAAAAAAGAAACAACAATTCCTGCAAAGAGAGAATAAGTTATGGAAGCGGACTTTGGAAGAGCGCGCAAAAAGCGAAAGGGTTGCAGGAGCATTGATGCGTGCTGTTGCTGTTGCTTTGGATCGCCTGGGCTGCGCCGAGGCAAAAGCCGTGGCTGGTGTTGGAGATCGATTAGTTGCAATAGGTATGGCAGCAAAAGAGTGGATTGACAAAAATCGCGAAGATTTTGGGTGATACTTCCAGTGCGATTTCGGCGGGGCTATTTCAAAAAACAAAGCAGAGGGAAGCCGTTCAACGGCCAGGTGGAGAAGTTGCAAATTCTTCTTCCTTTAGACATCATCTTTTTGCAACGCTTTTTTTGGTTTTCTGCCGCTAAGAAAGGCTTGCCGGTGTGAATGCTTTTCTTGAGATGCAAAAAATTGGCTGCCGATTCCGGTGATACCTATCTTTTTATAATATTTTCCATTACTAAAGGTTCCCAGTGTGCGGGGAATTGGCCACGAGGGAAATGCTTCTGGGAAGGAAAACTTTTCTCTGCGCACCAATCGGAGCGCCGGTGTTGCAGGCCGTTAAGTAACGGGCTGCTGGGATGGCAGGGTTCCCGTTGGTTCGGCTATTGAAGTGCCATTCGTGCCTCACTGCGCTTAGTCTAAGGTAAAAAAAGATGAGAAGAGGTAATAATTTTCTAATGGTGGATGACAAATTGACATCTGACGGTTTTGATGGGTGTGGAATTGATGAGCGAGGTTCTGAGCTTCTTAAGATTCGCAGGAACAAATTAGCAGAACTGAAAAAATCTGGGAAAGATCCGTTTGTGATTACGAAGTTCGAACGAACCCATTGCGCTGCGCAGATTCTTGAAAATTTTGAGACTTTAGAGGGTCAGGAGGTTTGCCTTGCTGGGCGGATTATGTCTTGGCGAGATATGGGCAAAGCGTCTTTTCTTGATCTTTCTGATGGCGGCTTTAGAATACAGCTTTATTTTAAGTTAGACAACATTGGCCAAGAAGGCTTTGAAAATTTGCAGAATTGGGATATTGGCGATATAGCCGGGGTAAAGGGAGAGGTTTTTCGCACAAAACGTGGTGAAATCTCGATTAAAGTTTTTGTTTGTGAATTGCTCTCTAAATCTTTGCTACCGTTGCCGGAAAAGTTCCATGGAATTCGAGATGTTGATCTTAGGTATCGGCAGAGGTATGTGGATCTAATTATGAATCCGGCGGTTAAAGAAGTTTTTCTTGTTCGTTCTAAAGTGATCAGGGAGATTCGTGGTTTTCTTGACACGCGAGGTTTTTTGGAGGTTGAAACGCCGGTGCTGCAGACCATTGCGGGCGGCGCTAACGCCAGGCCGTTTGTGACGCATCACAATGCTTTGAATCTTGACATTTTTTTAAGAATAGCGTTGGAGCTGCACCTAAAGCGTCTTATTGTTGGTGGTTTTGATAAGGTTTATGAGTTGGGTCGCGTATTCCGCAATGAGGGAATTTCGGTGCGTCATAACCCCGAATTTACGATGTTGGAGTTGTATGAAGCCTACACAAACTACGAAGGTATGATGAAGCTTACAGAAGAACTAATTCGAGCTGTTGCCATTAAGGTTTGCGGAACCACGAAGATATCTTATGGCGAGTGGCAATTGGATCTTGCGGAGCCGTTTGCTAGGCTTTCTATGAGCGATGCTGTTAAAAAGTATGCAGGGGTTGATTTTGAAGAGATAAAAAGTTTGGAAATGGCAAGAGAAATCGCGAAAAAACACAACATAGATTGCAAGGAAAACGATCAAGTGGGTAATATATTAAACCTATTTTTTGAAGAATATGTTGAAAAAAAGTTAATTTCACCAACCTTTATTATCCACCATCCTGTGGAGATTTCGCCGCTTGCGAAAAGGTGTGCTGGTAACCCCAACCTTACCGAGCGTTTTGAGCTTTTTGTGGTGGGCAGGGAGCATGCGAATGCCTTTTCTGAACTTAACGACCCAATAGATCAACGAGAGCGGTTCCTGGCGCAATTGCGGCTACGGCAACAAGGTGATGCGGAAGCTAATCTCCCAGATGAAGATTTTGTTACGGCCTTGGAATATGGGATGCCGCCGACGGGTGGGTTGGGTATTGGGATTGACCGGTTGGTAATGTTGCTTACCAATAGCGAATCGATCCGAGATGTTTTATTTTTCCCAACGATGAAGCCGGTGGGGGTGAACAATGAAGAAATGTGCTCAATGGAAGGGAATAATGCTTGAAAATAATGGCGATCGATCACGGTGATGTGAGAACAGGAATCGCGGTTTGTGATGCGGCCGAAATGATAGCTTCGCCCTTGTGTGTGATCAAGCAGACGGATCAGTCTGGCTTGATTAATGAAGTTGCTAGGTTGGTGTCTGGCCTTTCGATTGAGATGATTGTGGTTGGTCACCCGAAGCATATGAATGGCGAGAGCGGAGATAGAGCTCGGCAGGTTGAAGGCTTTGCCTCAAAACTGAAAAAAAAGTCATCACTGGAAATTGTTTTGTGGGATGAGCGCGTTACCACGGTACTGGCGAACAAGCTGTTAGCAGCAAATGGCAGGCGAGGGAAGAAGAGGAAGGAGTGTGTTGATGCAGTTGTTGCTACCATGATTCTAGGAGAGTATCTTAAATTCAGAAAGGGGCAAAAATAAGGGGCAAAAATAACGCAAAATGCGGTTAAGCAAAGGGTGTGGTTTGTTAGTAATGTGCCTCTGGGAAGTGAGTTTATGAAAGTTGGCAAGGCGATTAAAGCGGTTGCAAATAATAAAAAGGCGTGGCATGATTATTTTGTTGAAGATAGCTATGAGGCTGGGATTGAATTGTTTGGCACAGAAGTAAAGAGTATTCGTCAGGGCGGAGTTAGCTTGAAAGGTGCGTGGTGTGCTGTTGAGCGTGGGGAACTTTTTGTTAAAGGGCTGCATGTTTCGCCATATGAGCAGGGCAACATATTTAATAAGGATCCGCTTAGAGTTAAAAGGCTGCTGATGCACAAGCGCGAGATAATTAAGATTCTGTCTATTGTAAAGCAGAAGTGCTATACCATTGTTCCGCTTTCGGTGTACTTTAAGGGGTCTTTGGTGAAAATTTCGGTTGGTTTGTGTAAGGGCAAAAAGCTTTATGATAAACGTCAAGATATTGCAGAAAAAACAGCCAAACGAGCTACAGAACGCGCTGTTAAAGAGTTTTTTAGATGATCTGAATAAGGGGAAGCAAAGGTTTCGACGGGGATTTTTAGCGTATGAATAGCGGGTAGAGTGCGAGCTCTTTAAATATCAAAAAACAAGTTTTAAACGCAGGTAGTAAAGGTAAAGATGATGATGGTGTTATAACTCTTGATTTCTCTGGAGCAGATGCCATCGCTGCGTAAGCAGCCATCCGTTTGGCCAGGTTTACCATGCCCTGGTTTGAACGTCATTTAGTGGTGAACGTTGCCCGGGAGCTTTCTCGACCCGGTTGATGAATTAGAGGATATTGCAGCAGTGTTTTTTGTTTGTTGGCGCGCTGTTGCATGAATAACGAAAACAAACTGCACCCGGAGAGTTTTGTGCGCGTGAGTCTTCGGACAGGGGTTCGATTCCCCTCTTCTCCACCAAATCAACTACCATCTATTGATAACTCATTGAGTGTCGGTAGATGGTTTTTGTTTGCTCAAAAAAGCTAACAATATAGCGGTTTTGCGGGGTTCGGCAAAGTGGCGGGTATCCTGGACAGTTTGTTATGGGCGTTTGTAAGGTGGTAAGGGGTTTGAAATACCGTAAGGCTTCGTTTGGGTAGTGCTTCAGGTGGCTCTCTGGCGTGGGTTTGCCTCGTTTTTCTCATTAGATTTGCGATTTTGCTTGACATTTTGACGAGCTGGTGTTGTGCTTGTTTAGTGGGATTTGATTGTTGTTGCGCTTGTCTACGAATGCGGGCTTGTCGGGGCGCAGTCAATAAAAAAGCCTCTGTGGTTTCCCACAAGAACTATCTAAATCTTGATAAGGTTTAAGTTGAACCGCGTTAAGCTTGATCCCATTGATAAGGTTAAAAGTTTCTATGGAGGCAAATCAGATAACAAAGGGCAATGTTCCGTGCCTTCGCGGAGGGCTGTACTTCACGTCCAGCTAGCGACATTCCAGGAAATTTCAGAAAAAACAAAAAATCCGCAGTGGAACCATCTATCATTTCCCTGCGGATAAATATTAAAATATGGTGGGAGAAGGTGGATTCGAACCACCGAAGCAAGAAGCAACAGATTTACAGTCTGCTCCCTTTGGCCACTCGGGAATTCTCCCAAAAAACTGGAGCTGGTGAACGGATTCGAACCCCTGACCTGCTGATTACAAATCAGCTGCTCTACCAACTGAGCTACACCAGCCAATCTGAAAAAACACACAAAAAAACCTAACCCATAATATACACAAAAAAAACACCCTTGTCAATCTCTCCTCCTGAAATATTTGAGATAATTGTCAATCGTTAATGGTGCTTGCCGTTCCACAACAAAGCATGCCACCCAGATATATATCTAATGACGAACCAAAACCGTTGTGCAGCCCTCTTTGTTGGAAGAAAATCTTCCCGAATCACCGAACGCGGATCAACACGTAATAATCAACCATTCCGCAATGGAAGAAAAAGTAAACAACATCATCCAGGATTCTACAGCGGTAGCAAGAACCCAGACCCCGTTGATCAGAACACACGGGCGGCCAAGTGGCAGTCTCTTTCCCATTCGTGTTAGCCGCCTGTGATACGGATTTGCGAACGAATAGCATTTGACAATTGCTAGCAAACATCTCGGCGTTTAAATATCGCCAAGCCACCCGCGAGTGTAACAACAATCCACAATATACATACTACCATTGGACGCAAAAGCGCTTCCGGAGGAGAACGACCATCAAAACTACCAGATACTGGCGGGAGCATATACCCACTGACCCTCTCACTTACAAGGATACTTAACAAATCTGGCAGCACGTAAAAATGAACCAAATTCACAATCACCGCAGCAGTAACGTTTTGTATTGTCATCGTTATAAATGTAGCAAGTGATGTTAGAGCAAGAAACAATAAAAGCCTAACGAAACAGTGGCAGATCCAAAACCCGCAAGTAAGCAGGCCAAGGTAACAAGCAACTGATATATTGAGAGCTGTCACCACCAGGCTAATCGCTATCACGGCAACACAGCAAAGGAGAAACTTTGATAAATATACTTGAGCTTTAGTATACCCTTTGGATATAACATTTTTTATCGTGCCTTGAGAAAACTCAGACGCAAAAAAAACACTAGCAAACAAAACACAAATTAAACATACATCAGATCCACGACCCAAAACATCGCACTGCTCCTCAACGAAATCCGGCGTAAAGATTTCCCATCTATACCACCATGACTGAATGGCAAAAATCACAGCAGCAAAAAGACTAATCCAAAAACTTTTGGAACGAATTAACCTTTTGGCTTCATACCTAAGAAGCTTTGACATAACTAATTTCCTTCCATAAGCGTAATAATATGGTCTTCCACACCATCTGCTGTTACTGAAAGTTGCTGTAGTTCTTCTTGCCGCAATTCAGCAAGCAACTTACCGTTTGCAACCACACCATAACACGAAACCACCTTGGCTAGCTCTGTTAACAGATGGCTCGATATCAACATCGTCATGCCATATTCTTGTCTCAGCCTTACAAACAATTCACTCATTTCTCTAATTCCAATCGGATCCAAACCATTAACAGGCTCATCCAATATTAACAGTTCTGGTGAACCAAGTAACGCTGTTGCAATACCTAAACGTTGCTTCATACCAAGAGAGAATTTCTTTACCGGCTTTTTACGCGTATCTTCCAAACCAACCATCGCAAGAACCTCACGGATACCAAACCGCGGATTTGGGGGCAAAAGCGCCAGCGTGGTATCAAGATGTTGTTCTGCAGTCATATCGATAAAAAGGCCAGGTATTTCAATAAGGCACCCGATTTTATTTCGTTGACGACCATCTGTTGAACCAAATAATTCCACGCTGCCAGATGAAGCCTCAGCCAACCCCACAATAAGTTTCATTAATGTGGTTTTGCCTGCGCCGTTTGCCCCAACAAGACCATAGCTTTCTCCCTTTTGAACACATAAATTCACTGAATCAACAACTGCACTCCCGCGATAGTGTTTGCTCAAGTTTTGCGTCCTTATTGCAAACATCTTAATCTCCTCTTTTCATTTTTCATTTTTTCATTTTTACTTATCCGCATCGTTAAACATCCTCGCCAGCCCCCAAAGCAAACCAACTTCTCACGTTGAAAAGCCATATCGGCTGCAATGGGACAAGTAATGTCGAAATCCAAGGCGGCAAGCGGGTGGAATTCGCCATCAAGCTGCCAGGCAACGGCGATGCCCCGCGCTGGCTGCCTATCGACACCAAGTTTCCCTTGAGTAGGTTTACATTTCCACCCCCAATCATATCGCAATATATTAAAAATTACCAGTTAATTTTTAATAAGTGCTGTAATTGCAACAATCGTTGCAATTACAGCACTTGCAACTCCAGATCTCAGCGCGATATTTTTCCGCAGCATCAAATCTGGCTGGTGCGCCTAACGGATGTTACTGCACTAGAGCTTGTTCTATTGCAGACTACGCCCCGCCTGCTCGAGGCGAAAGGGCAAGTCAGCAATCGAAGAAGCCCGCAAGTCGCTCTATGCCAAGATTCGGGTGTTTGCCAAGGACATCTATGAGAAATGTATCGTGATATCGTGCCGGCAAAGACCACGGACTTCGCCGTGATGTTCCTACTCACCGAGGGACTGTATGTCGAGGTGCTGCAAAACGTCGCTCTCTTCGCGGAATTGCGCGGCAAGTATAAGGTGACGGCTTCCGGCGTTTTTGTTGCTCCTACATTCATTTGTTGCTCCTACAAATAGGCTTCAAGACGTGTGCCATCAAGCAGCGCTCACAAGCGGTCTGGAATACATTGCGGTTGGGCAAAAAGCGGTTCGGCGATTTCGAAACGATGCTTTCGCAAGTGCATAAACAGCTCCAGACCGCCGATAACGCAACAGACAAAAGGACGAAGACAAGACGAATGGCCTTGTGCGATTTATTAATGTGCTGTGGACGCTGAGGCATTTGTTTTCCGTATTGCCTTTCTGAACCCGAGATAGGTGATTTCTTAACCCTTTTGCCACAAAAAACGAACACCACAGGATCATCGCTATCGCTCTCCATTTTATTGTGCTTGAATTATAGCTTGATTTGTGTTTTTTTGTTTGCTGAATTGTCGAAACCCTGACACTATTTGTCGAAACTAAGCATTGTGGGTTGACAGTCGTAAAGACTCGCGATATCCTTTCAAAAGACTCGCGATTATGATTTCAAGAAAAAGGAGAAATGATTTGAAAACGTCCAAGTACAATGTTTTTTTCAAGTATCGTGGTAAAAGTTTGGCTTTTAATGGGTTTACTTCTTCATTTGCTGAAGTTGACGAGGATTTCAACAGAGTGATTCAAAACATAAATTCCATAGATTATGATAAAGCGGATGAAAAAACAAAAAAGCTTATTGATGACATGAAAATGGGTTTTTTTCTTTTGGATGACGATGCAAATGAATTGAGTTTGCTTAAGTTCAATAGCAATTGCGGAAAATTTAATTTGCAGGGTTTGGGTCTTACCATCGCCCCAACTTTGGCTTGCAATTTTGCGTGTCCTTATTGTTATGAAAATAACCAGAGTGGCATGATTGATGTGGAGGTGATTGATGCCATTTACAAATGGGTTGAACAGACGGCGGAGAAAAAAGAACAAATATCTATCACTTGGTATGGTGGTGAGCCGCTTTTAGCTAAAAGCGTAATTTGGGAAATGTCGCAAAGATTAATTGAGATATGTGACAAACACAAGGCACCATATAGCGCATATATGATTTCGAATGGTTATTTGGTTGATGATGATGTCGTTGCGCAATTTAAAAAGGCGAAGATTACCGGTGTTCAAATTACGGTTGATGGTCCGCCGCAAGTGCATAATTTGCGTAGGAAATTAAAAAATAGTTGTGAACCAACGTTTGATACTATCATATCACATATCAAGCTATTTGAGAATGCAGGGATACATGTAGGTATTAGAATAAATATAGATAAAACAAATTTAGTGGGTTTGGAGGAACTGCTTGATATCCTTATTGCAAATGAGCTTAACAAATGCGATATAGGTTTTGGGCACGTTAGGGATTCAACAAGCGCGTGTTCATCAATTTCTGATACCTGCCTGACAGTGCAGGAATATGCTAATGAGAGCTATAAGTGCCAAAAGATTTTATTAGAGAAGGGTTTTAATGCTTCGGATTTCCCGTATTACCCTAGCATAAAGGCGAATTATTGTTGTGCAGATTCATTGACTGCTTTTGTTGTTGATCCAAAAGGCAATTTGTATAAATGTTGGAATGATATTGGCAATTTAAAGCTGAGTGTTGGTAATGTGAAGGAGCGTGAAAGCCAGAAGATTTCAAATGTTGCACTGGAATACCTGTTGTGGTCGCCGTTTGATAAGCCCGAATGTGTTAGTTGTGAAGTTCTGCCGATTTGCATGGGTGGGTGCCCGTATAATGGGCTTAAAAATAAAAAACCAGATTGCGAAAAATGGAGATACGGTCTAATAGATGTTTTAAAAACAAGATATGATGTGTATTGTATGCAAGGGGACGAAAATGAAGAACAAAGCGGTGATTGTTGTGGGGTTCGCAGGAGAGGGGATGCCGGCAAATGAAAAAGTAAAGTTGTGATTCTACAGAAAGGTTTAAAAGTTTTGCCCCGGCTGCCCGCCACTCATATATTTAAGGAATGGTTGTGAGTAAGCAGGATGAATATAGACTTTGGTGGTCATTGGAATAGCTAACTTTAAGAAATGGGGGTGTTGTTGCGCTTGATAAAAAAACGGCAAAAAATCGCCAATAGTAGTTGTGTTTTTGGCAAGTTGGCAGTTAAATCAAAGGGGGTGATGAGTTATGAAGTATATAATGGGGCCTAGGGGTGCGTATTTGCCCCCAATGGTAGACGGTTGCGTTCCCAATGGTATAGGTTGCCCCACCAACTGTGGTTGGTTTTGTCAAAGGTGTATACGTAACTAGGTTTGAATGATTACTCACGTGTTTGTTGGTGGTTTTGTGAGAGGTGCGTAGGTGAGGCAATGGCAAGTAATGGCTTGCTGTTGTAGTATGGTGAGTTCGCTATTTTTCATGTTTTTTTTGTTGTTTTTTGTGAGGCAAGTAAGACCACTGTAAGGTGTTTGATAATGAAAGGTGGATTGATTGTGAAGTACATAATAGGGCCTAGAGGTGTATTTGCGACGAGGGCGGAAGGGTGCCCACGAGACTGTTGGATTTACTGTGTTAAGTGTATCAACGCTCCTCCCTGCCCTACCTTATGCAATCTTTTTGATATAGATTGGTGAGTTTGCTATTTTTCGTTTTTTGTGAGGCAAATTAATGTACTGTAAGTGTTTTGATAATGAAAGGGGGGATTGATTGTGAAGTACATAATTAAACCTATAAAGAGATTTGAAGAAGGCCATTATACCCCCACCTGTTGGTGGTTTTGTCAGAAGTGTCTAAAAGTACGATAGAAAGCAATCAAGAAAGCGATAACAAGTTAAGAGTAAGTAGGTTGGTTTGTTGTAATGTAATGGTGAGTTTGCTATTTTTCGGTTTTTTGTGAGGCAAATTAATGTACTGTAAGTGTTTTGATAATGAAAGGGGGGATTGATTGTGAAGTACATAATTAAACCTATAAAGAGATTTGAAGAGCAATATTATTCCTGTATCTGCATTTGGCACTGTCAAAAGTGTGAGGCGAAGTAGGTTTTGTGGCAATGTGCTTGCGAATGTGTTTGTTGGTGATTTTTATAGGTGGGTGTGCAAAAGTGTGATAGGAGGCAATCAAGAAAGCGATAACAAGTTAAGAGTAAGTAGGTTGGTTTGTTGTAATGTAATGGTGAGTTTGCTATTTTTCGGTTTTTTGTGGGGCAAATTAATGTACTGTAAGTGTTTTGATAATGAAAGGGGGGATTGATTGTGAAGTACATAATTAAACCTATAAAGAGATTTGAAGAGCAATATTATTCCCTTGACTGTATCTGGCGCTGTCAAAAGTGCAATAGGAATTAGGTGTTATTATTCCCTGCTTATTGGGCACTGTTAAAAGTAGTGTAAAAAAACGCGTGTGAAGCAATCAAAAAAGTAGGTAAGTAAAAGCGGGTAGTTGTTCCATCTTGCATTGGGGCCCATGGGTGGATTCGTTTTTCGTTTGGGTATAGACCCCTTTCGCCTGTGTTCCCAATGCATTGCTTGAAGGGAGGCTATTGGATTGTGAAGTTAAGTCTAGTGGAATTGAAGAGTGGTATTGTGTTTATGATCCCATATGTCATTGCAGCGATTGCTGTGTTGGGTGCGGTGATTATTACTTTTTATGCTCAGCAAAAAAAGTAAGTTGTTAAGTTTAGGAAGAGGTGGCTGAAGAGGTGGCTTTGTTATGCGTGCGGCGCGATAGGGGAAGGTTGTAGAAAGGTGGCGCAGTTGTAATTGTTTGGCGTGGTGCAGCTAACTGTGCCTTTCGAAATGATTGTTTTGGGAAGCCAACTTTTGGCTTTCATCTTAATGGCCATTAAAAAATGCGATGTTTCCTGCTGAATTGGATGTTGAAGTTGTTGTTTTTTTTACGGTTGTGGTATGCTTGTAAGAATGAGTGTTGTTGCGACCACCATCTTTCGCATACAGTTCAGCACAGTACCTTTTTATATGTAAAACAAGGTTTATGGAGATTTATGAAGAAGTTGAGATCCGATGAATAAACGAAAAACTAAATTTACAAGATATTTATTTGCCCTTCTAAGGGAATATAAAAAGGAAGAGTGTTATGGGGTTGTGATGACTGTTTTTTGCAGTTTTTCAGTTTTTGTAACCCCATATCTTTCTAAGCATTTGATAGATAATGTTGCCAAGTTCAAGTCAACTGCAGAAATGTATCCAAGTATGTTAATATTCCTTGCTGTATGCTTATTGCAGCCGATTTTTAATTACCTTAGAGATTATTTTTTTATGTATATTTCTGAAAACATCAAATTTGATGTGAGGAGTAGATTGTTTTTACGGGTAATTAATTCTCCTCTTTGTTTTTTTGACAAAACAACAAAAGGTGATATTATCTCGCGAATTGCCAATGATGGTGGCAGTCTGAGCTCGTTTATAACCTCATTTTGGGCTGTGGTTGTTAATAACGCTGTGTGTGTTCTGATGAGTATTGTTGGAATGTTTCTACTTTCTCCATCTATTGCTTTTGTGCTTACTCTTTACATAATGATCTATACGGTGTTTAATGTTTGTGTTGGCGAAAAGTTTGAAAAGATATCTTCAGAATCGTTGAGTTTAAATGATAGGTTTTACACAACGATTGAGCAAAACATAGATAATATCGAGCTCATTAAAGCATTTGTGGCGGAAAAAAGGGTGAGCTCGCAGTATCTTTGCACACTTAAAAAGCTGTTTAATTTGGGGATTAGAAATGCCAAACTTGCTTCTTTATGCAATGGTGTAAGCAACACTATAGTTATATTTGCTATTGCCACGATTTATTGTTTGGGTTTTGGTGGTGTTTTAAATGGTTGGATGACAATTGGCTCTGTTGTTGCGCTTGAGGTCTATTTCCAAATGTTGCTTGGCCCGATTCATGAGCTTATCAACAGCAACATGGCATATCGGCAATTTATTCCTGTATTAAAAAGATTGCATGAATATTTTGAGTTGCCTGCGGAAGGCATGGTCCCTTCTAAAAATGCGCAAAAAACAAAAAAAACGCCGTCTGTTGTTTTTAAAAATGTAACATTTGGGTACGATGGTCAACAGGGAATCTTGGATAATTTTAGTTTCGATTTTTGTGGTGTGGGGCTTTATGGGATAATTGGTCCTTCTGGCATTGGAAAAAGCACAATCGCCAAGCTAATGATGGGTTTTTATGAGCCTTGTGGTGGGGAGGTGTTGGTGCGTCCCGGAGAATCATTGGCTACTTCTTTGTGTGATCTGCGTTTAAATATTAGCTTTGTGTCTCAAAGCACACAGCTATTTAATGTGTCTGTTCGTGAAAACTTGCTTTTGGGCCACCAACACCAAAATGATATCTCAGATGCAAAGCTGATTGCGGTTTGTAAGCGGCTCAATTTACACAGCAAGATAGAAAGCTTGCCGGATAAATACGATACAATTATAAACGAAAAAATTAATCTTTCTGGCGGTGAAATGCAAAGATTGGCAATAGTCAGAGCATATCTTAAGGATGCGCCGATTAATATTTTTGATGAAATAACATCATCGTTGGATGATGCAAATTCTCAAGATGTTATGGAAATTATAAATGAAATGAAGCAAAAAAGCGTTGTGATTCTGCTAACACATAAGTTGAAGATGCTTGAAGGGGCAAAAAAGGTGATCAAGCTTGGTGGCTGAAAGTACGTTCCTCATTAGTAAGAAGATGTGATGTGTGGTTCTGTTTTGGGGAAGCTTTTGGCGCGAACAACTATCATTGGTGATGGCTAATTGTGGCTCGTGGGCCGGCAGCTAGATTTGGTGCTCTCTTGAAAGGCTTTACTTGCAAGCAGCTTTTTTGGGTGACAGTTGTGGCCATGGCGGCTGCTCGGTTGGTGGTTTTCTTTATTGGCGAATGGAAAAATATTTCTCGTTGTGGTATAATTAGAAAATTAGGAAATAGGGGGAATTAGCTATGTCAGCGCTTCTTAAATATGAAACCAAAAGGTTGATTCGTTCCAGAATCTTTTGGTTTAGTTTTTTACTTGTTATGATTTGTGCCATTAGTGTATGGATAGGTGTGGTGTATGAAAGGAATAACTGGCCTATTGATGAGTTGCCATGGCGGATGCCGTACCATGTTCTCTTGGATAGGTTCGAAATGTATGCTTTTTGTGCTGTTTTTATTGCCGTTTTTACCACGTCTGAATTTTCTCAAGGCACGATAAAAAATGTTATATCCAAAGGGTACACTAAAACGCAAGTATATTTATCAAAGTTGGGCATTTGTTATTTTGCGGCCATAGTAATTATCCTGGTGGTGACAGCTCTCAACTTGATTATGATAGCGTTTATTTCTCAGTTCGCGTTTGCAAGCGAAATTAATTGGGTCCGGCATTATTTGCGGGAATTTTTGCTGTTTTTTGTACTAACTGTAGGGGGTACCTTTATATCGCAGACAATAAGAAATGTTGTTGGTTCGATGGTTTGTGCGCTTCTCTCCCTTTTGCTGATTGACATTGCTGATATGGCGCCAGTAGTCCCTAAAGTAACCGTAGTCTGGCTTTCGGTTTCACTCTCAGCCGGATTGGTTCTGTTTAACCGCAGAGATATTTGTTAGCCGCAAACAACTGCTAGCCAGCCAGACTCGAAGCTACCAATGATTGAGCGGCCTTTTGCCTTAGATGCTGCCCGCATTGGGCCCCAAAAGGGCGGCCTTGGAAGCCGCAACAAGTTTATTGTTTGTTCTGTTTTTTTGTCGGGCTTTTGCGTCAACTGCCCAAACTTCTTTTGTCGATCATGACGAAGTTTCCTGCCGCGGGGAAAAAGTAGCAGCCCATCAACGTCCCGCTGCCACTGTTAATCCTGCATTGTAGTGGCTAGCTGGCCGCTTGAGCCTAGCGGGTGTTTTTTGCTACCCACTGGTTCGGCGGCCCCGTTTAGTGCTGCTTTATTCTTGATATTCAAACTCAACCCCGATGCCGTCTATAATGACGGTGTCTTTTTCTTTTATGCCGAGTTTCTTTAGCTTTGCCTCAATTCCGCTTTTGACTAGCATTTTTTGAAAATATAGAAGATTTTCGTAATCAGACAAATCCGCAGATTTTAACGCTCTAGCTAACAGTTGCGACTTAACAACAAATATGCCATCTTGTTCTTCAACCGAATCAGGTTCGGTATCGCCGATGCGGTAATCTTCATTGAAAGTTGGCTCAAAAGTCTTAATTGGAGGCAGCTGTTTTAATATATTGTAACTTTCTCTGGTCAGTTTTTCCAATCCTTCTTGCCTTAAAGCGCTAACGCAGAACAAATCCTTCCCGCTTTTTGCTGCATAATTTTTTAATTTTTCGACCTGTTCCTCTGTTGCCGCATCGATCTTATTTGCCACGATGATTTGTGGCTTTTTTAGCAGGGCTTTGCTGAAATGCTCCATTTCATTGTTTATCTTGTTGAAATCTGTTGCCGGATCCCGTCCTTCTAATGCTGCAACATCTAACACATGCCAAAGCATCCGGCAACGCTCAATGTGCCGCAGAAAGTTATGACCTAATCCGCAACCAACACTTGCCCCTTCTATTAACCCAGGGATGTCTGCAACAACAAAAGATGCCCCTTCGGCAATCCTAACCACGCCAAGGCATGGCTGCAGGGTTGTGAAATGATAGTTGGCAATCTTTGGTCTTGCATTGCTGATAACGGAAATTAAGGATGATTTGCCAACATTAGGGAACCCAATCAAACCAACATCAGCAAGTAACTTTAATTCCAAAATGAGATCCTTGGCAACTCCACTTTCACCCGGGATTGCAAAACGTGGTGCTTGACGATTGGGCTTCGCGAAATGCTGATTCCCGCGCCCACCACGTCCGCCTTTGGCCACAACAAAGCTTTCGTTACTCGATAGATCGGCGATAATTGCACCGCTTGTTTTGTCACGCACAAGGGTCCCTTGTGGGAGGTTTATGATTGTGTTTGTTGCCGACTTGCCAGAACAGTTGTTGCGCCCGCCATTTGCACCGTTGTGTGCCACATAATGTGTTTTATAACGGAAGTCAACAAGGGTATTTAAGTGCTGCGAAACCTGAAAGATTATGTCGCCACCTTTGCCGCCATCGCCACCATCTGGGCCTCCTGCAGCAACATATTTTTCGCGATGAAAGCTAACAGCGCCATCGCCGCCGTTGCCAGATCTGACCATAATCTCTGCGAAATCGACAAACATAAATTTTACTCCTTGCAAGGTGTATATATTGCAAAAAAACGCTATCCTTATCGCTTCTTTGCAGCATGATGGGGTGCCCTCAACGGGTTGTTTTTTTGTATTCTTCGTCTTGCATTTTTGCGCGCCTTTGTGTCGAAATTTGTCGAACGGTTTTTAGAGGCCCCAAACTTTTTGCATGTTATAATATCTGCGCGGACTTTGAAAAAATGGTGAACTTTTATGACTTTATATTCTATTGATCTTTTTGAAACATATTTTGCAGAAAACAACACAAAACGTATTGCTTATGGATTGTTGGTCTCTAACCAGGGTCAATTAAAACGATTTTCTTCAATCTCTTGCAGCAAAGATCAGGTTTTGAAAATTATGGACCTTTGCTGCTACCATTCTGTCTCATTTATGCACGTAAAAGATATTATTGAAGACTATATTTTTTCTTGCCATTGTTAGGTAGCTCCGCTAACGAGCGCAATTGTTAATCAATCGCCAATGATTCGTTCGCCGATCACGGTAAACCTGCGGCCAGGGAGTTGGCCCATAACTACGATCGCGGATCGCGCCACTGTTGGCCTTTTTTTTGCATTGCCATACTAAGCTCACTCCAGATGTTTTTTTGCCTTTCCTTTGGTAGTATCAATTGTGAGCTTTGGGTCGTGTGGGAGATTTATCCGCTGCGTTTATGTGTTGGCGACCGCAACTATTAATCGGCCGCAGCAGATTCTCAACGAAGAATCTGCTGCGGGGAGCTTGTTTGCAAACCAACCGACTGACAATCCACAAAGATCATAAGGCCGTGATCATACAGAAAGTTTGCCCGGATCGCGGTTATTGTAGGCGTGTGTAATGCTGTGTTTCTTAGAAAGCGAAGGTATCTTTAAAGTCTTCTTTTAGTTTTCCAAAAAAACCCTTCCGTTTTGTGTAGTTTTTTTCATTCTTTAAACTATCTGAAAGTTCTTGTAGCAATTCTTTTTGTTTTGCGTTGAGGTTCCGCGGGATCTCAACACTAACTTTAACATACGCATCGCCGCAACCCCGCCCGTTTGTATAAGGAATCCCTTTGCCCTTCAATCTAAAGGTTGTGCCTGGCTGGGTGCCTTCTGCGATCGAATATTTTGCTTTGCCGCTTATTGTGGGCACCGTGATCTCATCGCCAAGGGTTAATTGCGAGAATTTTAGCGGCAGTTCGCAATGAATATCGTTGCCATCTCTGGTGAAAATCGGGTGACTTTCCACCCGCGCCAACACTTCAAGATCGCCATTTGGCCCGCCTTTGTGTCCAGCGTGCCCCTGGTTTCGCACAATAAAGATCTGGCGATTGTCAATGCCAGCGGG
This sequence comes from Oscillospiraceae bacterium, assembly GCA_031267245.1. Classification (GTDB taxonomy): domain Bacteria; phylum Bacillota; class Clostridia; order Oscillospirales; family Ruminococcaceae; genus BNZN01. The sequence goes on along the minus strand of JAIRZL010000016.1, from coordinate 5,416 downwards.
GCAGCTTACATCGATCGAGACTTTTTTTTGTATGTTGCCGCTCCCGGAACAGTTATGGCAGGGGTGATCGATAAAAACCCCTGCGCCGCCACAGCGCTGGCAAACTCTGCTGGAGGAAATCACCCCAAAAGGTGTTCTTTGAACAACCTTGGTTGTGCCGGTTCCTTTGCAATCTTTGCAAGTGGAAGGTGGCTGCCCTTTTTCGGCACCGGTGCCTGCGCATTGTGGACAGGTTTCTTGTCTACTGAATTTTATGGTTCTCTTCGTGCCTAGAGCAGCTTCCATAAAGGTTAGGCCAATGGTGATTTCGATGTTTTCGCCTTTTGTTGGAATGTTTTGATTCCTTGTTCTGTTGCCGCCACCAAAACCACCGAAACCGCCAAACATATTCTCGAAGATATCTCCAAGATCCACGCCAAAATCACTGAACCCGCCAAATCCACCAGCGCCAGCGCTGCCGCCTCCTCCAGAATACGATGGGTCAACGCCAGCATGGCCAAATTGGTCGTATCTGGCTTTTTTTTCGCTGTCTGAAAGCACTTCATATGCTTCGTTGACTTCTTTGAATTTTTCTGTGGCTGCTTGATTACCCGCATTTAAGTCTGGGTGATATTGCTTGGCGAGTTTTCTAAATGCCTTTTTTATCTCGGTTTCTGTCGCGTTTTTGTTAACTTCCAGGACTTCGTAATAATCTCGTTTAGCCAAGATTTATTCTCCTTTTGCTATGGTATTTTTTCTTTCTCCTGGGCAGTTGCCTCTGGCAAAATGTGCTTTTAGGGGGTTGTCGTGGGATTCTAATTTTTATCTGCTTCTTCGCTGACTTCTGTGTAGTCTGTGTCAACCACATTGTTTGCAGGCGGTGGTGCTTCGTTCTCTTTGTGTGTTTGTTGGTATAATTTTTGCGACATCTCAAACAAGGCCTTTTGTAGCTCTTCTTGCTTGGTTTTGATTGCTTCTGTATTAGAAGAAGCAAGGGCGTCTTTAAGCGCTGTGATTTTTTGTTGCATTCCGTCTTTTTCTTCTTGTGACACCTTGTCACCGATCTCGTTTAAGGTTTTTTCCGCTTGATATGTCATCTGGTCGGCGGAGTTTTTGAGATCAATCCCTTCCTTTTTCGTTTTGTCTTCTGCGGCGAACTTTTCTGCTTCTTTGACGGCGGTTTCAATGTCTTCTTTTGACATGTTTGTGGATGCTGTTATTGTTACTTTCTGTTCTTTGCCTGTCCCCAAGTCTTTTGCCGAAACATTGACAATGCCGTTTGCGTCTATGTCGAAAGTTACTTCAATCTGTGGCACTCCTCTTGGTGACGGCGGGATCCCATCCAATTTGAAAAGCCCGAGAGTTTTATTGCCGCTTGCCATTTCCCGCTCGCCTTGGAGTATGTGGATCTCAACGGAAGTTTGGTTGTCTGCGGCCGTTGAGAAAACCTGCGATTTTTTTGTTGGAATGGTTGTGTTGCGTTCTATTATCTTTGTAAAAACGCCGCCTAGGGTTTCTAGTCCCAACGAAAGCGGTGTCACATCTAGCAAAAGCAGGTCCTTAACATCTCCGGCCAGCACCCCTCCTTGAATTGCTGCGCCAACGGCAACACATTCATCCGGGTTTATGCCTTTGAACGGCTCTTTTCCTGTGTATTTTTTTACAGCTTCTTGCACGGCCGGGATGCGAGAAGAGCCGCCAACCATCAAGATTTTGGTTAATTCCGATACTTCTGTATTTGCATCTTTTAAGGCTTGCTTTACCGGCTCTATGGTTGCTTCCACAAGGTCGGCAGTCAGTTCATTAAACTTTGCTCTTGTTATTGTTTGGTCTAGGTGTTTGGGGCCGCTTGCATCCGCGGTGATGAATGGTAGATTAATGTTGACTTGAGTGGTGCTAGAAAGCTCGATTTTTGCTTTTTCCGCCGCCTCTTGTAGCCTTTGTTTTGCAATTTTATCCTGTAACAGATCAATGCCATTCGCAGTTTTGAATTCGTTGCTCACGAACTTGACGATTCGATCATCAAAATCATCTCCACCAAGGCGGTTGTTCCCTGCGGTTGCCAAAACTTCTTGTATGCCGTCACCAGTCTCCACAACAGAAACATCAAAGGTTCCACCGCCAAGATCGAAAACCATTACCTTTTGGTGGGACTCTTCTTTGCCGAGCCCATAAGCTAGCGCCGCTGCCGTTGGTTCGTTTATGATCCTCAGAACATTAAGGCCAGCAATCGTGCCCGCGTTTTTTGTGGCTTGCCGTTGCGCGTCTGTGAAATATGCGGGCACAGTTATCACGGCTTCTGTAACAGGGTACCCCAAAAACGCTTCGGCGTCGGCTTTTAGTTTTTGCAGGATCATTGCGGAGATTTCTTCTGGGGTACGCTTTTTACCTCCAGCGTCAACTTTATAATCGGTCCCCATTTCTCTTTTGATTGAAATAACGGTGTTGCCTGGGTTGGTGATTGCTTGCCGCTTTGCCACCTGGCCAACCACAAGTTCGTTTGTTTTGGTGAATCCCACAATAGATGGTGTGGTTCTTGCGCCTTCGCTATTTGGAATTACAACGGCATCGTTGCCTTCCATTACTGCAACGCATGAATTTGTTGTGCCAAGGTCAATCCCTATAATCTTTGCCATAATATTGTTCCTCCTTGAGTTAACATCTTAGGTGTTTTTTAGCCTTCACGGGAAGGCTTTTCCTGTGGTTGCACTATATCTTCATTAGCGCAAAAAAACCAGAAAGTCACTTTTGTTTGTTTTTTTCTGATGCTTGCTAAACTGGGTTCTCAGCGCCTACTTCGTTGGAATCAAACTAATTTGCCACTTTAACCGTTGCGTGTCGGATAATCTTTTGTTCAATTTTATAACCTTTCTGCATAACTTCTATAATTTCACCTTCTTCCGGACCATCTGTTTCCACGTGTAACACGGCGTTGTGAAGATTTGGATTGAATTGGTCACCAACTTTCCCAAATTCCTCAACTCGCAATTTGTCTAGTGTGTTGTGGCAATTGACATAAATTAACTCTAATCCTTTTTTGAACGCTGTGTCGGTGGTGTTTATTAGCAAAGCCGCCTCAACACTATCTATTATGTTCAAAAACTGGCTAACAACCATGGCGGTTGCATCTGAATACATTTGATCTTTTTCTTTAATCGAGCGTTTTCTAAAATTTTCATATTCAGCGGCGAGCCGAAGAAGTTGATCGTTTAGTTCGCAATGTTTATGGGCTAGTTCTTGTAATTGAACCTCCAGTTTTTCGTTGTCTGTGTTCTTGTTGCCTACTTGCTCTTTAGAATCTTTTGCTTCTTTGTGCTTTTGTTTTTGATTCATCTCGCGTTTCCCCTCCTAAACATGTTATCCTTTTAAGTAACCGGGCAGGATTTCTGCGAAATATCTAACATAGCTAGCAGATATTTTGTATCTCATTTTTATTGGGCCTATGATGGTTATATGCCCTTCGCCAAGGCTTTTTGCTGTGTAGCATGCGTCTAGGATGCTAAAAGGTTTTAATTCGCTTCCGCCAAGGTTTTGCCCCACTTTGATGTCGAGTTCGCCTGATTTTGTTGTCATTAATTCTAGGACTTTTTGCGGATCTTCTAAGAGATTAAGAGCTTTTGCTACATCTTCTTTTGCCTCATCATAAAGCAAGAGGTTTGTTCTTCCTTTTATGTAAAGGTCCACATTGCAACTATCTAAACAGATTTGATATATGCAGAGCAGAATAGGTGAAAGTATTGTTTGGAATGAAGTGTCTTCATTGAGGTTTGTTGAAATGATCGATTTCACAAAGGAATTGGTGATGTCTGTTAGGTATCTGTTTGCGAAAGTGTTATTCAAAAAAGTGTTTAAGGCGGTTAAAAAATTGCTGGAGATATTGTGATTGAACTTGCAGACCTTGTGTCTGATGGTGTGTGCGGTTGTTGCGAGGATTATAATGCAAAGATCATTTGAAGTGCAGCTCACCTCCAAATGTTGGATTTTGTCTGTTTTTGAGTGCGGGGTAGAAAGGACAGCCACGCAATGGGTAATCTCAGCAAGAATGGCGCTTACCATTGTTAAAATGCTTTTTTGGTTTGGATTGGATTCCAAAAGGCAGGCTATTTTGGCTTTATGTAATTCGTCAATTCCGTTGCGCTCGAGAATGTTCTCTGTGTAAAACCTATAACCGTTAAGGGAAGGTATGCGACCAGCAGAAATGTGTGGTTGCTCAAGTAGGCCAATTTCGTATAAAAAAGCCATCTCGTTTCTGATAGTTGCAGATGACATGTTGTTACCAAAGAGATTCGCAATATAGCTTGAGCCCACAGGTTTTGCCGTGGCAACATATTCTTCCACAATAGCCGCCAGAATTCTTTTCTTTCTTTCGTCTAGCTTTATTGGTAATCGCCACCTTGCCAATTAATTAGCACTCAACACTATCGACTGCCATTCAAGTCTACAACATATTTTCTGCATTGTCAAGTGGATGTTGAAGTTTTTTTTGTCTTTTTTATGTTGAAGCCCTTCCAACTCACCAAATCCTAGTTGCCTAGATTGGCGGGACTGTTCCAAATGGCGCTTATCGCCGGGAATTTACTTGTCGTCGTTGCTATTTTGCGCGCAAGGTGGGTAATTATTTTCGTGCCTTTCTATTTTGCGGCAAATTGTTGCCTTTTGTGCCCGTTTCCCGTCGCTTAGAGAAGAAGATGCGCAGCTCCCCAAGCATTGCCGTTAAGCGGGCCAGAGGCGGGGCCGCCTACGCAACGATCCCTTGCGTTATTGATGAGAGCGTGGTTGCAAGATTTCTACGCTCACGGAAGCTTGTTGCAAATGCTGACCAACGACCGGCATTACGCGTTGTCTTCGGATGACTGACGGCACAATTTTCAATTCTTGTGCACTGCGAGTCCTAAAGATCTGTTTACAGCGAGGCTCTTGCTTTATTATATAAATCACAAAAAACAGTCGTTAGGCCTGCCCAGAGTGGCGCCGATTACGCAAATTTCCTTTACTGCGATTTGTTCGTGGCCTAGCTTTTGGTTCTCCAACAGGCGCCGAAGGGAATTGCAAAGGCACGGCTACATCCACCACTACGCAATTTCGGCTCTTGTCGGCCAACACAATTTCTAATTCTTCTGTTTCGCGCGTCCTTTAGCATTGCTGGCAGCGAGGCGCGGCGTTTGTATATATAAATCACCAAAAACTGTCGTTAGTCGCGCCAGAGTGGTGCCCATCGCAATTTCTATTTGGTGGTAAAAGCCAAAAACAGCCGGCGGCCAAGTCCAGAGCCCCAATCGTTAACTGGCAAAAAACGAACGACAAAAGTATCGCAGGCTGGATACGGGCGGCGGCAAACAGTGCAAGTCGTCGACAGCGCTTTTACGCTATATTTGCTGCCTTGCTCCCTTTTTTTCTGGCCGGGATTCGTTGCCGGAATAAGGGTGTGGGTTCGCCG
>JAIRZL010000004.1 GCA_031267245.1 Oscillospiraceae bacterium | reverse complement strand
CACTGGCAGACCTGCAAGCTGCAGATTTTGCGTTATGCGTTTTGCAAAATGGTTGGCACGTGCATTTACCACAAACCTATCGCAATTTGGGCGCCACAGACCTGCCGACCGAATGGCCCATACTGCGTCCGGAAGACGCCTATGGGGTTCGAACTTTCGGCCTTCAATCCTTCGGTACCGGCGCTTTCGAATATACAGATATTGACGGCCGCGGCGTTACTACAAGCCCGCATTGGTCATGGGCAAGCACTACGAACTATTGGAACGACGCACCATTTCTGCTCTGCCAACTGTGGGGTACAAACAGCAGCAAACTACCGCCAGTGGGAACAACAATAACGGAATATGAAGAAATGCGAGAAATAGAGGTTCCCCCTCTGCTGTATGCTCGCGGTCTGCTAACAATTCTGCAGCAAACCGCCGGATGTTGGGCACCAAAAAGTCACGCAGAGGCAGAAGCTGATTTTATGGCTGCTCTTGGTTTTTGGCACAACTGGCGGGTGTTATACAAACAAAACATTGCACGCAATATAGCATTGGCGCGTGGCGAAATCATAAGCGGCGGCACCATGAGCGACGGCTTTGTGCGCGTGCGTTCCGCAGCAGGCACCGAGGCGCAATTCGACCTGCCAGGGTTCAATCCCATGCCCTGGCAACAGCCTGGCCTGATGACGCCCGCACAATTACAGACAATGCTTCTCCACACACAGGGTGGCCCGATAATCAGCGGCTTTGTAGCAGAACAACAAATTCCATCCCAATGGGCGCAGCAAGAACTCGCCTAGCAATGAAAGCTATTCGAGCAACGCAAGGCCAACCAACTGCTCGCAATCCCCGGACCGGCTGTCAACGAGCTTTTAACATGCAAAGACCACTCTATGGATCCCATTCAAGTCTTTAATTTGTCGCGTTTTAAAGCCGGCTTTTTTCAACAACGCGGAAACGTCTTCTGCTTGCTGTGCGCCAACTTCAAAAGCGAAACAACCACCAAACTCAAGCCGATGCGAATAGCTTTTTATGATTTCCTTATAGAAAACAAGACCATCTTCACCACCATCCAGGGCCAAGCGTGGCTCAAACAAAACCTCTTTTTGCAGTTCGGCGATTTCAGCTGTTTTAATATAAGGCGGGTTCGCAACGATTATATCTGCGGTTAAAACTTGGGAGAATGAAAAAATGTCTTCATTGAATGGCATTACATTTTTAAGTGCATGAAGCCTAATATTCTCTTCCAAGTATTTAAAAGCTTCTTTACTTTTCTCTATGGAATATACCGTTGAATCTGGCCGTTTTTTGCCCATTGCTATCCCAACACAGCCAGACCCACTGCAAAGGTCAAAAACAACCGGGCGTTGAACGTTTTTCAATGCCTCTAACCCTGCCAACACCAGAATTTCGGTCTCGGGCCGCGGGATGAACACCCCAGGGCCAACAGCGAATGACAATTCACCAAAATCCCAACTTCCCAAAATATATTGCAATGGTTCGCGATGTGCCCTTTTTCGCAACATTTCGTTAATTTTTTTTGCTTGTTCTTCGGAAGGCGGCTTGGTTGAGAACCACCAATCCTTTCCAACGCATTCTTCAAATATCACCCGCAGATCAAACTCAATTGAGTCAACGCCGGCCGCAACAAGGCATTGCTTTGCCTCTTGATATAGCTTTGTTATCACAAATATATCCACCTCGCCCATGGTTACATATTGTCAATTCTGTTAACACAAGAAGGCTTTCCTTGGCTACCAAACACCAGCCAGTTTGCTGGCATCCACCACAAATGCAGAAAGGCCCACCAGGTTACTTTCCAATTTGCTGGGCAGACTTAGCTAGCCAACCAAGTTGCGGCCCCAGCATAGCCATTGTATCTGCATAATCATGGAACATTAAGAGGCAACTCGACGGAGATTGCGTAGGTTGCTCCTTTTCACAAGCGCCTCATTAGTTGGTGAAAACGGAGCACAACGTCCCCTGCACTCACAGTTCCTCCTCCTCTGTGAGGAAAATCTCCCCATTGGCATCAAGGCTGGCGGCATGTGGCAGTATCGCTAGCAGCTTTGTTGCGGCTGCCGGCGCAATGCGCGCTAGCCATGCAACAGGCATCGGCCTTTCTCCCGCTCACCAGCCTACCGAGCGGCGGGCTGATTCTGCTTTTTGGAACCTCCGTAGCTTTGACGGATTTTTTTAAGGCAGACAAAGAACACAAAACTAGCCAGAAGAAGACAGACACAACAGAAAACTTTTCTGTCTGGCAACTCCCGGCTATCACTTTCATTTTTACGACTTTTCAATATTGCATTTCACAGACCAAAGATCAAAAAAGGGGGTAATGGTAACAAACAGACGGGTGAAAAGTCTACCATTACTTATAGTAAGAAAAAGCTACAATCAAAAAACTAAGTTTGAGCAAAAAACAGTCCAAAAACCAAACATTAGAACTGCCTGTTTGTTACATCTAAATCTTACACCATTCCAAAACAAAAAGCAATTGATTTTTGTCACGAACTTGCGTCTTTTTCGATGTGCTATTTTGGGCACATCGCATAGTTTAGGATTTTCCCGATGCGTATTGCACACAATGATATTACGCACACGACATGTTTTGTGGCTTCTTTTGCAACACACGCGGCATTCTTGCAACTCCATCGGCAGAGGTCAGCAAAAACATGCACAAAAAAAGACAATTTATATAATTTGCAAACTGCAAGGCCAAAATCATTATGAGCAATTCACAAAAGCCAGAAGCTTTTCGCTTTCATGCGCACCTAGCCGCTGGCCACTCCGGCGATTGCTGCCCAGGACGCCATTTGCACCTTACAAGTGACAAGTGGTTGGACGCAAGGCATTTGGTCGCGCTTGCGCAACCTATGGACCTCCGTCACCCAGGCGCTGCCGAAGCAATCAGCACCACAGCAAGTTGATCGGCTACGGGTTCCCTTGCTGGCGGGTTACCCAATACAGCCACCTCAGCAGGCGCATACGTTTCTCCTGTTGGGCGTTGTAAGATGCTGGGGACTGCCCGTGAATTGTACGTCCTTACCCGTTTGATGCTCCGGAGAAGTAAGTATCAGCCTCCACCACGCTGAAATCCGGAGCTGCAAATGCAACGATTGTTGCTCAAGATTTCAACATTGACAAGTTGCGTGATGTCTTAGGTTTTTGCCGATTTGATATAGAACAAGCTCTAGCGCAGCAACGCCAGTTAAGCACGCCAGCCAGATTTGATGCTCCGGGGAAATATCACGCGGAGCTCTGGAGCTGCAAGAACTGCAGATGCAATGGTAATTGCTTAAGATTTCAACACTTATTAAAAATTAACTAGTAATTTTGAATATATTGTGTTATACTTGGAGGTGATAATACATCCTGCCCGCGGAAGGAATCTGTATTCCAACGAGGGTAAGGAATAAAAAAAGAAAAAAGGGGGACTTATAAGTGAAAAGCAAGGAACTTTTTGGTTTGGTTATAAGCTTTGTGATGGCAATCACATTTTGTTGTTCTGAAGCGCGAGTTGCGGCAAAAGGTTCGGCTGCGATGGAAGCCAAGGTGGCGGCGAGCAACGCCTTTGGTTTTGTTGGTGGGGTGGCAGCTGG
>JAIRZL010000054.1 GCA_031267245.1 Oscillospiraceae bacterium | reverse complement strand
GAAGCGGACAGGGACAAAAATCCATTGGAAGCCAGATTCAGAAGTTTTTACCGAAACAGACATCCCAATTGATTACCTAGAAGATGTTTTAAAGAGGCAGGCGGTTATCAATTCACCGATTATTTTGGAACTTGCCGTGGAATTGCCAGAAGGTGAAAACCTACATAAAATCTTTTTTTATGAACGCGGGATAGAAGGCTACGTTGATGAGCTTTGCAAGGAGAAGCTGACTCACGTTAAGCATTGGCGCAGCAAGCTTGGTCGTGGGAGAGACCGCGAAGACAAAGAGGAATATGACGTTAAAGCGGAAGTGGCGTTTTGTTTTTCTGGGAACAGTTTCATTGAATATTACCATAATTCCAGTTTTTTGGAACATGGTGGAGTTAGCGAAAAAGCAGTTAGGGCAGCAATGACGGCGGCTATCGATGCCTTTTTGCGGCAAACCAAAAAGTATTTGAAGAATGAATCGAAGATTACTTTTCAGGATGTGGAGGATTCGTTGTCATTTGTCATGTCTTCGTATTCAACGGTAACGTCTTATGAAAATCAGACCAAAAAAGCAATAACTAACCGGTTTATTGGCGAGTTTATTGTGAAGTTTTTGGAGCATGAGCTAGAGATCTATTTCATTGAGCAACCGCAGGATGCTGCAAAGATTTCGGAGCAGGTTTTAGTTAACAAAAGAAGTCGCGAAAATGCCGAAAAAATGCGGGTTAATATCAAGAAGAAGCTGCTCGCAAATATAGACACAACAAATCGTGTTCAAAAGTTTGTGGATTGCAGAACCAAAGATCCGGGCAAGCGAGAGTTGTACATAGTTGAAGGTGATTCGGCGTTGGGTGCGTGCAAGTTGAGCCGTAATGCAGATTATCAGGCAATTATTCCGGTGAGGGGCAAGATTTTAAATTGCCTAAAAGCAAGGCACGACAGAATCTTTAATAGTGAAATTATTACAGATATATTGAAGGTGCTGGGGTGTGGCACAGAGGTTAAAGGGAGTGGCAAAAAACAGGCTACCTTTAACATCCATCTTCTTCGTTGGAATAAAATCATCATCTGCACGGACGCGGATGTGGATGGTTTTCAGATTCGAACTTTAATTTTAGCGATGTTCTTTAAATTGGCACCCACGCTTATCAAAAGCGGCTATGTATATATCGCTCAGTCACCGCTTTATGAAATTAGAACCAAAGAAGCAACATATTTTGCATATTCCGAGCTAGAAAAAAACAATGTTTGCAAAGGCATTTCTGGTTACACCCTTCAGAGGTCAAAAGGTTTGGGCGAGAATGAGCCGGACATGATGTGGTTGACAACAATGAACCCAGAAACCAGGCGGCTTATTAAAGTTAATTTTGACAATGAAAAGGATGTCTTTCGGGTGTTTGAAATTCTGCTTGGCGAGGATATCATCGCACGTAAAGCATTTATTGCGGAGAATGGCAGTGCCTATATGGATTTGCTGGATGTGAGTTAGTGGGTTCTTGTAAGGTATTATTTAAGGCTATCTTTCGTGAAAATGCAAAAAAGGAAGGGGAATTTTAAAAACATGGAATTGCGCACCCTACGACATTCAGCGTCTCATGTGATGGCGCAGGCGATTCAAAACCTTTTCCCGGGGGTTAAGTTTGCTATTGGCCCGGCAATTGATTCTGGTTTTTATTACGATATGGATCTGCCTCACAAACTCTCGAATGGTGATTTCGAGGCCATTGAGGCCGAGATGGATAAGATAATTGCACAGGATCTGCAGTTTGAAAAAAAAGTGTGTTCTAGAGCGGAAGCATTGGAGCTCATGAAGGATCAGCCGTATAAGCTAGAGTTGCTTGCGGGCCTGCCGGAGAACGAAGAGATATATACTTACACCCAAGGGGATTTTACTGATTTGTGTTCTGGGCCGCACTTGGAAAGAACCGGACTTGTTGGTGCATTTAAGTTAATGTCTGTTGCTGGTGCTTATTGGCGCGGCGATGAAAAGAATAAGATGCTGCAGAGGATATATGGCACAGCGTTTGAAACGCAAGCTGAGCTGGATGGGTACCTGAATCAGCTAGAAGAAGCGAAAAAACGCGATCACAGGAGGTTGGGCTTAGACTTGGGGTTGTTTGTTCTTTTGGATGAAGGGCCTGGATTTCCATTCTTTCTGCCAAACGGGATAATAATCCGGAACGAACTTGAGAGATTCTGGCGAGAAGAGCATGCAAGGCGGGACTATCAAGAGATTCGTACGCCAATCATGTTGAATGAGGATTTGTGGAGGCAGTCTGGGCATTGGGATCACTATAAAGATAACATGTATTTTTCAATGATAGATGAAAAACCTTTTGCGCTTAAGCCGATGAACTGCCCTGGGTCTATCTTGCTTTACAAATTAAGGCCGCGTTCTTATCGCGAGCTGCCAATCCGCCTTGCAGAATTGGGATTGGTTCACAGGCATGAAAACTCGGGCAATCTGCATGGGCTAATGCGGGTTAGATGCTTTACGCAGGATGATGCACATATATTTATGACGCCGACGCAGACCAAAGAGGAATTGGTTAAGGTTATGGATTTGGTTGAGTGCTTATATGCGGCATGCGGGTTTAAGTATAATATTGAACTTTCAACCCGGCCAGAAGATTCGATGGGGACAGCTGAGCAATGGGAGATTGCAACAAACGGTCTCAAGGAGGCATTGGAGGCGAAGGGCCTCAAATATAAAATTAATGAGGGTGATGGCGCATTTTATGGCCCGAAGATAGATTTTCATCTGCAGGATTCAATTGGAAGGGCTTGGCAGTGTGGTACTATCCAGCTTGATTTCCAGATGCCAGAAAGATTTGGCCTGGAATATGTTAACAATGATGGGCAAAAGCGCGTGCCAATCATGATTCACAGGGCGGGTTTTGGGAGCATTGAGCGCTTTATTGGGATTTTAACCGAGCATTTTGCTGGCGATTTTCCTCTTTGGTTGGCGCCTGTGCAGGTTGCCGTAATGCCAATTTCTGAGAAGCAGGCTCAATATGCGGAGAAAGTTGCGAGCGCGCTTAAAGAGGCTAATATTCGTGTTGGTTTGGACCGGAGCGATGAAAAACTTTCTAAGAAGCTCAAATGCGCAATAACCAATAAGATTCCGTATAGTTTGATTCTGGGAGAAAAGGAAGAAGCAAGCGGTGTGGTTGCGGTGCGCAACAAACGCACAGAAGGGCAAGTTACCTTGCAACTTCAAGAGTTTGTTGCGGGATTGCAGCGTGAAATAAGTGCAAAGGCACAACAAACAACAATCGCGAACTAGCTAATGGATCGCTGGTAACTCTGAAATTGGTTTTTTGTTTTGGCAGCCATCGCCTGGGTCAACGAGCGGAAAGCATGATGGCTTTCCTGGTGGTACTGCTGCCAACAGCGCCGTGATGCCACACGGCGTTGCGATGGCGTTGCATAAGTGCAGCCGGTCAAGTTGCTGCTACCCGGTGGGTGCTTTTAAAAAAAGCGCATACACTTCGAATGCAAGTTGGTTGTGTTGCGGGAGGTTGGTAGGACGATTATTCTTTGAGCTTTATCTGCTGAACCATGTTGTAATCATGGTTTGCGTGTACGAATCGCGGGTCCTTTGGATTGAAATATTGGCAGGAAGCGCGTTTTCTGCTATAATATTGATGTTTATAATGTTAGTATTATTTGATCGCGATCGGTTTATAGTCTTGTAAGCGCTTTAGTTCGAAGGACGGATTTGCTATGGAACCAAAGAAAGAAAAGACAAAAAGACAGCTAAAGATTGTGGAGTTAATTAACAAGATGCCGGTTCGAACGCAAGAGCATCTCATCAAATTGCTTGCGGTGGAGAAATTCAAGGTTACGCAGGCGACAATCTCCAGAGACATTAAGGAGTTATCTTTAATTAAAATAGCTGGCAATGATAGGAAGTCTAAATACGTTAGACTGTTGGCAGAGAAAAATGAAGGCCAGTGTGACACGGTTAAGAAGCATATTAAGATCTTAAAGGAAACTGTGCTGAGTTCTCATGTGGTGGGTAATTTGGTGGTTGTTAAATGTGTGATTGGCGGTGCAAACGCGGCGTGCAGATCGATAGATTGCCTTAAGAAGGACGGAATGGTTGGCTCTATTGCTGGTGATGATTCTATTATTTTGGTTTTTAATTCCAATGATGATGCTCTTAATTTTGTTAAAGAAACCCATTTGTTGTTGGGTTTTTAATGAGGGTTGCTTGTGGATCTTGAGTAAAAAAACAGAAAATCTTGGGTTTGTTTGTGGAAATTGTGGTGCCGTGGTTATGTCGCTTGACAACGGCAGCTTTCGGAATCATTGCCCGGTGTGTCTTTATTCTAAGCATGTTGACAACCAGCCAGGTGATAGATTGGCTGAATGTGGTGGCCTGATGAAGCCAATTGATGTGTTGGTGACCTCTAAAAAGGGGTTACAGATTGTTCATAAATGTTTGGCGTGTGGCGCTGAGAAGGTTAACAAAGTGGCGGAGGACGCCAATCAATGTGACGATTATCAGAAAATCCTTAATGTAATGAACGGCATGGGTTAGAGAGATCTGGGTTGTTAGCGCCATTGACACGCGGAGATAGAAGCCATTCCGAAATGCGATGTTGTGCTTCGCGGCCGCTAAGGCGAGGTTAGTGCCCGCTGTATTGCTGTAATCTGAGGCGCCAAGATGCGGTGACGAAGTAAGTCAAATCCGTTTGCTTCTTTTTTTTGTTGCGCCATTTCGTGTGTGGAGTGCTTGTCGAATACCGAGCCCAGCCAAGATAAAGGCGGCTGTCGCCGTCAGCGGGTGTTTTGGTCGGCTAGCCGGGCACAGGGGTTAGTGTCGGCTGTACCACTGGATCAAAAACATGAGACGCGCAAGTTGGCAGCGGGAAGCAAGTTGAATCCGCTTGCTGTGGTCCTTGCTTGCAAGTCGCTGGGAGCGCCTTGGCAGCACCCTTGGAATCTTTAGGTGGATTAATGCAACGAGATTTGGGGAACAGCTGTGTGCCGTCGGCACAGGCGAGGCTCCGTGGCGTTTCACGAAATCGCCCCGTCAACCAGAGCCGGGCTTTTAGCGCAAGAGTTTGCCTTATGTTTTTGTCGACCGGCTGCTGGTTGGGTTTCGGGGCCAGCAAGATGTGGGCTATTGGCGTGATCATGGGCCGGTTTGGATGCATGCAAAAGTCGGGCTTTCGCGGCGTTTCACGAGACCGCTACGTCACCCTGGGCCATGCTTTTAGCGCAAGAGTTGGATCTGTTTTTTTGTTTGGAACATTCGTCGGTTGGAGCAGTTTGTCGAATCCCGAGCCACGCCAAGTGTAGAGGCAGCTGGTGCTGTCAGTGGTATGTTTTTGGTGGAAGTTGTTTTTTTGTGAGATACGGTTCTTGGCTGCAATGCTGAGATTGCCTGATGAAAACATGGGTTGTGGCGACAATCGGTGCGGGTTGGGCTGGTTGCGAGGCTTACAGTTGGCAGAATGCGGACTAAGGTGCAAAGGGAACCGCAGGAGGAGAATCGTTTGAAATTTTATTCTGATGCTGGAAATGTGTTGGTAAGTGTGTTAAAATGAGAATGTACTAATGGTTCAAAATTAATGATTAAAAGATTTGCCTCTTGCATGTGAGAGTTTTGGCCGGGAGCGGAGATTAAATGGATGTTGTTGGATACAAGCGAGTTCTTTTAAAATTAAGCGGCGAGTCGCTGGCTGGCAGCCAGGGGCACGGTGTTGATTTTGTGGCAGTTAAAGCGATTGCTGCGGAGATAAAGAAGTGCCAGATGTTGGGAGTGCAGCTTGGCATTGTTGTTGGTGGTGGTAACTTTTGGCGGGGCAAGGGTGTTTGGCAGATGGATAAGGCGCGAGCAGATTACATGGGGATGCTCGCGACGGCAATGAATGCTCTTGCACTTTATGATTTTATGATTGCGGCCGAGATCGATGTTCGTTTGCAGATGGTTGTTGCTATGCCGGCAATTGCTGAATCGTACTCAAGAGACCGCGCAGTTGCGCACTTGGAACGGGGCCGAGTTGTTATTTTTGGAGGAGGGACTGGTGGCCCATATTTTTCAACAGACACAGCTGCCGTGCTAAAGGCTATTGATATTGGTGCAGATGTTGTCTTTAAGGCTACCCACACAACAGATGGTGTTTATGATAAAGACCCTGTTGTGAACTCAGATGCGGTGCAATATGAACACCTGCGGTTCCATGAGGCGATTGATAAGCATCTTGGATTTATGGACAGGGCTGCTGTTGTTCTTTGTGAGGAACACAAGATGCCAGTGCTGGTGTTTGGGATCAAGAGGCCAGAAAACTTGGTATTGGCGGTTAAGGGCCATAAGATAGGTACTTTACTTGATGTTTGAATATATGGGGGGCAATTATGGATGATATTGGGCAGCAATTTGGCAGCCGGATGGAGAAGGTGGTTGCCAAGCTTGCCAAAGACTATGCGGTAATTCGCGCTGGGCGTGCGAACCCAGGTGTTTTAGACGGCATTGTTGTTGATTATTATGGTGTGCCAACTCCTTTGCATCAGATTGCGGCGATTAGTGTTGCAGATGCAAGGATTCTTGTGATTCAGCCTTGGGATAAGGCTGCGCTAAAGGAGATTGAAAAGGCGATACAAACATCTGAGATTGGGATAAATCCGGCAAATGATGGTAATGTGATTCGTATTGCCTTTCCTTCTTTAACGGAAGATAGAAGGAAAGAGATTTGCAAAAAAGTGAGAAAAGAAGCCGAAGAAGCAAAGATTGTAATCCGGGGGATTCGGCGGGATGGAATGGAAGAGATTAAAAGGCAAAAGAAAGAGAATGAAATCACAGAGGATGAGGTTGGCAGTTGCGAGAAAATCATACAAAATGTAACGGATAAGTATTGCAAGAATGTTGACAATCTCTGCGAAAAGAAAGAAAAAGAGGTTATGGAGATTTGAGCTGTGTTAGAAATTGGGGGAGAACGATTGCAACACATCGCGATCATTATGGATGGAAATCGAAGGTGGGCAAGAAGGAAGGGTTGGGCTGCCAAACAGGGCTATGAGGCTGGTGTTGAAACCCTTAAAAAAACAATTAAGTGGTGCTGCGAAATGGAGTTGCTGCACCTTACGGTTTATGTGTTTTCAACAGAAAATTGGTTGAGGGCTACAGATGAAGTGGAAGATCTGATGTTCCTCATTTGCGATAGTTTTGCGAAATACGCCAAAGAGGCAAAAGAAAACAATGTGCGGATTAGTGTTTGGGGCAGAAAAGAGCGGTTGTCTGCCGAGCTGATAAATATCATTGAGCGGATCAAGAATGACACCAAGGATTGCACGGGTTTGAATTTGAATTTGTGTTTTAATTATGGTGGTAGGCAGGAGATTGTTGACGCTGTGCATGTTATTGCGCAGGATTTGATAGATGGCAATTTGCGTTTGTGCGATGTGACGGCGGAAGCGTTGGCTAAAAAAATGTATGCAAGTACGGCTCCGGACCCAGATTTAATTGTGCGCTCTGGGGGTGAATGCCGGCTTTCTAATTTTTTATCTTGGCAGTGCATTTATTCGGAATTGGTTTTTTTGGATGTTTTGTGGCCAGATTTTGCCAAAGACGATTTGGAATTGGCGGTTGCAGAATTTTATAAAAGGAAGAGAAGATTTGGCGGTAGATAAACATACATTG
>JAIRZL010000031.1 GCA_031267245.1 Oscillospiraceae bacterium | reverse complement strand
ACCTATGAAAATGAAAATGAATCGCGAGTAACCGCCAACAAAAAGATTGTTGTTTTGGGTTCTGGGCCGGTGCGAGTTGGTCAAGGGATCGAGTTCGATTATTCCACTGTTCACGCGATTTGGGCAATAAAAAAAGCCGGGTTCGAAGCGATAGTTATAAACAACAATCCTGGCACGGTGTCCACAGATTATTCCATTTCGGACAAGCTTTATTTTGAACCGCTTTGCGCAGAAGATATAATGAATATCATAGAGTTGGAAAAACCAGATGGGGTTATTGTTTCGCTGGGAGGGCAAACCGCTATTAACCTTGCGGAGCAGATATATCAAATGGGCGCACCAATAATCGGAACCGGCGTTGATGCCATAAAAAAAGCCGAAGACCGAGGCGCTTTCGAAAATTGTTTACTAGAACTTGGGATCCCGCAGCCGCCAGGAAAGTCCGTAACAAACATAGAAGAAGGTCGACATACAGCGAATCGAATTGGTTACCCTGTATTAGTTAGGCCTTCGTTTGTTCTGGGCGGTCGGGCGATGAGGATTGTGCATAACGATGCGGAATTATACCATTACCTACAGGATGCCATGGCATCCAACTGCGGGCATTCGGTCTTGGTGGATAAATATATCTTTGGCAAGGAATTGGATGTGGATGCAGTTTGTGACGGGCAAGACGTTTTTATCCCGGGGATTATGGAGCATGTTGAAAAAACCGGTATTCATTCGGGAGATTCAATCAGTGTTTACCCAACTTTTTCGATCACCGATAATACAAAAGAAACGATCCTTAATTATACGGTTAAGCTCGGCCTTGGGGTTGGGATTGTTGGGCCTTTTAATGTTCAGTTTATTGTTGACAAAGATGACCGCGTTTATGTTATTGAAATTAACCCAAGGTCAAGCCGCACCGTGCCATTCATCTCAAAGGCAACCGGTATCGATCTCGCGCGGATAGCAACAAAAGTGCAGATAGGTGAGCCATTGAAGGCACAAGGTTTGGGTACTCATCTGGCAAAGGAAAGCAAGCGATGGTATGTTAAAACACCGGTCTTCTCGTTCTCAAAGATACTTGGAGCAGACACCTATTTATCCCCCGAGATGAAATCCACAGGGGAAGCAATTGGATATGACCGCACATTGAATCATGCGTTGTATAAAGCACTCAAAGCTTCGGGGCTCAAAGTGCAGAATTACGGTACTGTTTTTGTTACAATAGCAGATGCAGACAAGGAGTGTGCGCTGTCACTAATTCGCCGATTTTATGACCTTGGATTTAATATAGAAGCCACACAAGGAACCTCAGATTTCTTAAAGCAAAACGGTATTAGAACGCGGACAAAAAGAAAGGTAAGCGAAGGTAGTAACGAGATATTAGATGCCCTACGGCAGGGGTATATAACGTATATTATAAACACCTCCAGCCCAGGAACAGAAGGCAAAAATGACGTGTTCTTAATCCGCAGACAGGCTGTTGAGAATAATATAAATGTTTTTACGTCACTAGATACCGTATCTGTTCTCCTTGATGTTCTCAGCACCATCACATTTACGGTTGCCACAATAGACAGCGAGAATTGAAAAACACAAGAGCCAGCATAGTGATCAATACTACGTTGTTGGAGATTGGGCTAATCTGGCGGAGCAAAGGAAGGTGTGTTTGAAAATGAAAAAAATGGCGGATTTTAAGGTTATCTGCAACCGCCAGCTAGCACATGATACATTTTTAATGACACTCAGCGGCAAAGTGGATTTTCACCCAATCCCAGGGCAATTTGTAAACATAAAAATTAATGGTTGCTATCTGCGTAGACCAATAAGTATCTGTGATTTTAATGATCATTCTATCAATTTAATATATAAGGTCGTGGGGCAGGGCACCAAGATCCTTTCGGAGGCCAACCCGGGAACGAAGTTTAATCTGTTGTGTGGCCTTGGGAACGGATTTCAGCCACATTTGGCAAGCGGCCGAATTGTGTTGGTTGGAGGCGGCGTCGGGGCCGCGCCACTTTATAACCTAGCCAGGGAACTAAAAGCCCGGAATGCAAATTTCTGCGCGGTGCTGGGCTGGCGGAGCGCAGACCAGGTGTTTTATGCAGAAGAATTTGCAGATCTCTGCAAAACATATATTGCAACCGATGATGGTAAGATCGGTGAACGCGGTTATGTGACAGACATCCTTAAAAACAGCAGCTACGATTACTATTTCGCCTGCGGGCCTTACCAAATGCTAAAAGGTGTTCATTCTTTGGGGAAAGCAGGCCAGATCTCGTTGGAGGAACGGATGGGTTGCGGGTTCGGTGCTTGCATGGGGTGCTCTTGCAGAACCGCGCAAGGCAGCAAGCGAATATGTGTTGATGGCCCTGTGTTTTTTGATGACGAGGTGATCTTTAAGTGAACAGATTAGCAACAAATCTGAGCGGTTGGCAGTTGGAAAATCCTGTTATTGCTGCTAGTGGGACTTTTGGTTTTGGCCACGAGTTTGCAAGCTGGTATGACATAAATGTTTTAGGTAGCATTAGCCTTAAAGGCACCACAAAAAAACCGCGCTTTGGCAACCAAACTCCAAGAATCGCCGAGTGCCGCCAGGGCATGTTAAACGCGATTGGACTGCAGAATCCTGGGGTGGGGGTGGTTATTTCGACAGAAATCCCCAAGCTGCGGGAAACCTTTAAAAAAAAGATAATTGCCAATGTTGCCGGTGCCACCGTTGAAGAGTATCTGCAGGTTGCAGAATGCTTCGATCAAGTGGCGGAAGTCGCGCTGTTAGAGATCAACCTCAGCTGCCCGAATGTTAAAGAAGGCGGATTGGCGTTTGGTTCTTCCGCTGAGTCCGTTGCCAATATCTGCAAAGAACTAAAAAAAACCGTCAAAAAACCCGTATACATTAAGCTTTCGCCAAATGTTACGGATATTGTTGAGATCGCAACGGCCGCAGAAGCCGCCGGTGCCGATGGCTTGGTGTTAGCCAATACCCTCTTGGGGATGGTTGTTGACACCTCAAGCGGAAAGCCTATTGTGTCTTGTGGTATTGCTGGATTTTCTGGGCCAGCGATCAAGCCGGTTGCGTTGGCGATTGTTTACCGAGTGTTCCCGAAAGTTAAGATCCCCATAATTGGTGTGGGTGGAATTGCCAATGCCGCAGACGTGATTGAGTTTATGTCTGTTGGCGCAACAGCTGTGCAGGTGGGGACTCAGAACCTGATAGATCCGCTGGCCTGCCACAATATAATAACCGAACTGCCGGCAAAAATGGATCAATATGGAATCGAAAAGCTGAGCGACATAGTAGGGAGGAGTCATCGATGTTAGATACAGCGGTTATCATAGCTTGTGATTTCCCAGACCGAGAAACCACGTTGCGATTTTTAAACAAGTTTGACCCGCTAAAGCCTTTCATAAAGATCGGCATGGAGCTCTTTTATGGCGCTGGGCCAGGATTTGTGCAGGAGCTAAAACAATTGGGGTATGCAATCTTTTTGGATCTCAAGCTGCAAGATATCCCCAATACAATAAACCGAACAGTCAAAATCTTGGCAAAGCTGAATGTCGATATGCTAACCATTCATGCTGTTGGTGGCATGCAGATGATGTCTGCTGCAAGGCAAGCCCTAGACGCCGAAGGCAGCGCCGCCATACTTGTGGGAGTTACTTTGTTGACCAGTATTTCAGGAAGCGCATTAAAGCAAGAGCTCCTGATAACTGAAGAAGTAAGCTCCGTTGTGTGCCATTATGCTACGCAAGCGAAAAAATGCGGATTGCAGGGCATTGTTTGCTCGCCTATGGAGGCAAGTTTGGTGAAATCTGTTTGTGGTGGCGACTTTTTGTGTGTAACACCCGGAATCCGCTACCAAAGCTCCGTTGGCAGCGACCAAGCCAGAGTGAATACGCCGGCGGCAGCCAAAGAAGCTGGCAGTGATTTTATTGTGGTTGGGAGAGCAATCACAGGCGCTCCCGATCCCGCTGCAGAATACAGAGGAATCTGTGTGGAATTTCAAAAAGGAGAGTGATTTTTTTGGAAGTTAAATCTGAGATAGCAAAAAGTTTGCTTGAAATTGGTGCTGTATTCCTTCGCCCTAGCGAGCCTTTCACCTGGGCAAGCGGAATCAAATCGCCAATTTACTGCGACATTCGTGTTGTTTTATCGTATCCAGAGATTCGCAGCAAAGTGGAGGCAGAGCTCGCGAGAAAAATTCAAATCGAGTTTCCAAATGCGCAGATTCTGGCGGGCACCAGTACAGGCGGGATCGCCCATGCCGCTTTGGCCGCTGATATCTTGCAGCTTCCCATGGTTTATGTGCGCAGTGGACAAAAAAACCACGGCCGACAAAAACTAATCGAGGGCCACGTAGCGCCCCAACAATCTGCCGTCGTGGTGGAGGATTTAATCTCAACTTGTGGTTCTTCACTCGCTGTTGTTAACGCTTTGCAGACTGCCGGGATTCCCGTTTTGGGCATCGCCGCCATCTTTTCATATGGCCTACAAGCCGCGTTCGACGCCTGCAGTAACGCTGCAGTTCGTTGTTTTTCTTTGCTGGATTATGAAACTTTGATCGCTGTCGCCTTGCAAAACCGCTTTGTAAATGAGCAAGAAGCAAAAAAACTACAGCTCTTCCACCAAGATCCGCAAAGCTCCAACTGGATGCATGCGTGAACACAAATCCCGCTATTTTGTTTTTGCTTTGCCTTTTGAATCCCAAAAAATATTAAGACGTTTCTTTTCTTTTTGGCTGTTGAGTATTAGTTCCGGCTCGTCCACTTCTCTGTTAACAAATTCGCTGTTGATGACCACTTTCTCTAACCCTGAATACGAAGGCGCCAAAAACATGAGATCTCCCAACACTTCCTCCATTATGGCCCTTAGGCCCCTTGCCCCTGTTTCTCGTTCCAATGCACATTGCGCAATCCTTTGAATAGCGTCATCCTCAAATTCCAAATCCACTTTATCTATTCGAAACAATTTTTTATACTGCTTTACAAGAGAATTCTTTGGCTCGGTCAGAATGCGAACCAATGCGTCTTCATCCAACGAATCCAAGACACTCAACACAGGAACCCTACCCACCAGCTCGGGAATCAGACCATATTTAATTAGATCATTCGGCAAAACCTGCCTTACGATCTCATTGGGCTTCTGTTGCTCTGTTTCTTTAATCTTTACTCCAAAACCAATCGCCGCATGGCCAAGCCGTTTCCCAATGATAGATTCGATTCCTTCAAAAGCACCGCCGCAAATAAACAGGATGTTTGTTGTGTCTATGCTGATCAGCTCGTGTTGAGGGTGCTTTCTTCCACCTTGCGGCGGTACACTCGCAACTGTGCCTTCCAAAATCTTTAACAAGGCCTGCTGAACACCTTCGCCGCTAACATCTCGCGTTAAAGACCGGTTTTCGCTCTTTCGCGTGATCTTGTCTATCTCATCTATATATACAATACCTTTTTCTGCTTTTGCAACATCAAAAGCCGCTGCTTGAATCAAACGCAACAGAATATTTTCAACGTCTTCGCCTACATAACCAGCTTCTGTTAAGGTGGTGGCATCTGCTATGGCGAATGGAACATTTAAGGTGTATGCCAATGTCTGTGCCAAAAGTGTTTTCCCAACGCCGCTTGGCCCCAGTAGTAAGATATTGCTCTTCTGCAGCTTTGTGTCATCATCTGCATCGTCACTAAGGTGGATACGCTTGTAATGATTATAAACAGCAGTTGCCAGGTCTCTCTTTGCTTTATCTTGCCCAATAATGTATTCATCCAACAGCTGCTTTATCTCAACGGGGTACAATAACTCCAGCAGTTGTGGCTCCTTGGTGCCTTTGTTTGCCGTTTTCTTTTGGCGCTTTTCCTCTTCTAACACGCCCTGGCACAGCGCCACACATTCATTGCAAATACAAACGCCTGGTCCCGCAATAATGCGCGTAACCTGATCTTTTAGCTTCCCGCAGAAGGAGCATCTTAGAAGTTTACTATAATCATTGCCATTCGGCATCGAATCTCCCCCATCATTCTTCTTGCCCTGCCTGCTGTAGAGTGAAACACCTCTTTTTTGATTGGCTCGCGCCTGTGCGACCTCCGCCTGATAAAATGCCCCGCAATTCTCTGTTTTCTTGTGTTTTATGTGATTATTATTTCAACTCTCCGGTTTTGTGCACGGCCTGCTTCCGTGCCGTTATCTGCAATCGGTTTAAAGGGACCGGCGCATTCAACGCGGAGGAGTGCTGGATTAACGCCCTGCCGAACCAAAACTTCATAAAACGCCAGTGCCCGCAAGAAAGACAGATGCAAATGCGCCCGCAAGCTCTCAGCGGTATAGGTCCCCAAATCCGCTGTGTGGCCAACAAGCACAATGCCTTTTATGCTTTCGTCCTGAGCGACATTCCACAAAATCCGGGCCAGCTCCTCCTTTATTGGTAGGAAGTCCGGCACAAAATCAGCACTATTAGGGTGAAAAACGGCATTTTCTCCCAGCGTCAGATTAACAAGAGCGCTGGTGCTTCTAAGGTCAACCTGGTCTGCCACGGGGGACTCCAAGATAAACTGATGCAGCGCATCATACGCTCTCCCCAAGGCAGTGTTTGGCGAAGAAACAGTAACCGCTCCGGCCAAACCTTCAGGCGGGGTACCCCCTTCATTGTGCAATGCGCCCTGAAAACTTTGGGACACATCTTTGAGTTTTTGAGCATCGAGAGAACTCATCCCATAAAGGATGATAAAAAGCGCCAACAGAAGTGTGATAACGTCTGAATACGTAAGCAACCATCTTTCTGCGTTATCCTTCTCCCCTTCGTGTTCTTCATGCAAACGTCCCACTATAGTGCCTCCACTCTAGTTTTCAACACCCTCTTTATACTTCTTCTTACCGTCTGGAAACGCCTGGTAATACAATGCCAATTTGTTCTGCACATTCCTTGGCATTTCCCCGGTTGAAATCATGCACACGCCATCTAAAATCATCTCTTTGTGAATTCGCTGGCGCTTCAGCACATTTTTTAACTTATTCGCCATTGGCATAAACACTACATTTGCAAAACCTATTCCGTAAAGTGTGGCGATAAAAGCCGTTGCGACAGAAGATGTAAGTTTTTCAACGTTACTGAATCCCGCGCTCAGCACCAAAACCAACCCCATAACGGTACCGGTAATTCCCATCGTTGGCGCGAACCCTGCCGCCGCTTCAAAAACGCCAATCTCCATCTGGCGTTGAAGAGTGAAAGCCCTAATGTCGGATTCCAAAATGTATTGAATCTCTTCTGTTGTTTTTGACTCCTGAATCAAAATGATGCCGGCTTTCAGCATGAGATATTCGTCCGCCTGAAACTCGGACCCATTGACTGCTGTATCCAATCCACGGGCGCCATCTCGTTTATAGGCTTCCGAAAGATTAGAGATGTTGTTGATAATTGTGGACGCATTGTTCAATGGCTGCACGCGGAAGCTTCTCGCCAGTGATTTTACTGCCTGCGCAATATCCTTAAAGGAAAAGGAGGCAATAACAGTTCCCGCCGTCCCGCCGAGAACAATAATACCAGGGCTCAACAACAGCAAGGAGCGAAAAGAACCACCCTCCAAGCCGAATCCAATGAGAATGCCGGCAAAGCCTACAGCAATGCCTATAATTAAAGACAGATCCAACGCTTATCAACTCCTCATATAAAAAGCCATTAAATTGGTGGAGATGATCGGCTTCGAACCGACTACCTTTTGAATGCCATTCAAACGCTCTCCCAATTGAGCTACATCCCCGCAAATGACAATGCCCACCAGGTCATTGCCACCGTTCCAGTGTTCCCCTTTACTTCAGTTCCACCTTTGCTCCTGCTTCCTCCAACTTCGCTTTAATAGAGTCTGCATCTGCCTTGCTAACCCCTTCTTTTAACGCTTTTGGTGCTCCATCAACAATTTCTTTGGCTTCTTTAAGGCCCAAGCCCGTAATTTCTTTTACAACTTTGATAACGGCCATCTTGTTATCGCCGCTGGCCGCCAAAATAACGTCAAAGCTAGATTGCTCTTCTTCCTCTGCCGCCGCCGCAACGGGTGACGCGCCAACAGCAACAGGGGCCGCCGCAGAAACGCCAAACTCTTCCTCCAAAGCCTTCACGAGTTCGGAAAGCTCCAGTACCGTTAAACCTTTTACTTCATCGATTAATTTTTCAACTTTATTGTTCGCCATAAATCAACCCTCGTCAACAGCTCAGCAGCTATTGACTGCTCCTTCCATATGATTCTAGATTTTAATTCGTTTGCCAAATTTACCCGGCTTTTTGTGCAACAATAGCACCAATAACAACTGCTAGCCCTCTAATGTTTGCATTCAGCACATTAACCAGCCCTGATATTGGCGCAATCAACCCACGCAAAACCATTGCAACAAGCTCTTGCTCGCCTGGTAAATTGGCCAATCGTTGCACCATCTCGGCATCGAGAATCTTGCCATCGGCAAAGCCAGCTTTAATGTTAAAACGGTCCCCAAGTTGGCCTGCATGTTTTGCGATTACCCTTGCTGGTGCAACATAATTATCATTAGAAACAGCAACCGAAGTGGTCCCTTCAAGGATTCCTTCTAGCCCACTCAACCCAATCGCTTCTGCTGCTCGCTTCAGCAACGTGTTTTTTGCCACGAAATAATCCACACCGGCGGCGCGGAGCTCTGATCGTAGTTGGGTGTCTTCTTGGACATTAATCCCTTTGTAGTCCACCAAAACACCCGACACAGCTGTTGAAAGTTTACTTGACAATTCATTGACCTGCTGTTTCTTTTTTTCTAACACTTGCTCGCTTGGCATTAACTTCACCTCCCGTCTAAATAAGTACAAAAAATAACTCCGCTTCGACCACTCTCTTTTGGAAGAAACAAAGGTAAACGGGAAATATTTTAATTCCAACGTTGCCTAAATCATCTTCCTCGGCAGGCAAAATTTCAGCTCAACAACGAAAGCACCTGCTGTCTTTAGAAGTCATCTACGCCGTATTGTAGCACAGGGGAACTGCCATTGTCAAATTAAGTTCACGGAAATTCTTTCATTCGCCTGCTCGGTTTCGCGTTATCCTAAAAACGAGGTCTTGCTACGGTAAGTAAGTTGCCCGGCCCAAATTGATTCACGCTGGATTGTTGTGCCTTTTATTGATGGAAAGAAGAAGATTCAGAAAACCTGGAGCCGAGCATCGACCATTTTCCCGGATTTTGTTGGGGGCATACCTTTAATGATAAACCAGCTGCGGGTAATTGGCATGCATCCGATTGCTGCTCGGTCCGTGTTGCTCCGGTGATTGTTTTTTGCAGTGCTATTTTGCAGTGCTATGTGGATGGCGCGTCTTTTGATGTTGGCGTACTGGATCACTGGGTAAATTGTTGTGTCTCTGATCGTTATTCTTTTGTTTAGCAGTGAGTGGGGCTGGTGCGTCTTCCCCTGTTTGCGTTGCGTTGGGCGGGACAACAATTCGCCACTTAGGATGCTACTTGCAATATTTTAAATATTTGTTAAAATTGAACTAGTAATTTTAAATATGCTATGATATACTTATGGAACACAATACAAATCTTGTTTCTTGGGCAGGCTAATGCCCAGACGAAACCAACCAATGGAAAGAAAGGGGAAGGTTGCAAATGAAAGGCAAGAAGATTTTAAGTTGGGCTATGAGCATTGCAATGGTGGCCGCTTTTTGCTGTGTTAGTGAGCCGGTTTCTGTGGCTGCGTATCCCCCCCCCCCAGGGATTAAGCGTACTTTGATTGATGCATGTGGCTTTTCTGGCGCAGTTGCTGCTAGTGTAGAGTCGTTGCTGCGATATAATCGACAAAAAAGGCAGATATTGCGCCCTGTTCCTCTTGGTTGGCAGATATTAATTGATATGAAGAGCGGGAAATGGAAGCCAAAAAACGAAGAGCAGATCACAGCCAATTGTGCAACCGCGAGGGCGACATGGGAGGCTTGGGCGCAAGGCTTTGACGCAAACTTTGGCAGAAATCTCGCGAAGGTAACCAGGGACGTTTCCCAGCTGGCGATGCAGGAGCTTCCCGCATACTTGCGAACGACGGGAGGCCCTACGGCCCATCTTGATTACGATTTTCCTGGATACTACGCGGAAACCGCCGGTCTAGCGCGGCCACAGGACGGTCGCGGGTGGCTAGGTGGTTGGAGTGCCAGCAACGGCTACATAGACTTTCAGCGTTGTTCCCTGCTCCACAACGTCGCTGCGCGTTGGGATTATCTTAGGGCGCAGCCAATACCAGGGCCCCCGGCTCGCAGCGGCAGCCAGGCGGCTTTAGATTTGGCCTACTTGTGGTGCCGCCAGTCGATCAGCTGGACCTGGGTGCGTTGCCTTTTTAAAACACCAAGTTTGCGAACCGATTGGGTGGCCGGAGCGGAGTATTGGTAGGCTGGCTGAGTTTCTGGCTCTTTGTACTGTCTGTCCGCGCGATACGCCCAGCGCTTGATTTTGTTTTGCTGCTGAACGTTTTATGACGCTATGCGACACGACGAATTTGTGTCGTGTTGTGCGCCGTGCTACGCGCACGTTTGTTTGTTTTTTTTGATACTGCCTGGTAGTTAGATCAATGTTCTGTGAGTTTGTGAGGAGGAATTTGAAATGTTAATGAGAACCAAAAAGATTTTTTGCTTCTTTATGGCCTTTGTGTTTGCCATAACGCTTTGTTGTTCCGCTGGCTTGGCAGAGCAAGAAGCGCAGCGGCCCCCCGACGATGCCGGCACTAAAAAAGTGTACGCCTTGGGGGGCTGGACGGCAGCCTTTCTTTTTCGGGTACTTGGCTTGCAATCGGGGGACGATGCGGGGTCGGAGGACGTTGGCAACCGTGGTTTTCGAGTTTTGCTGGAGTGTGAAGACGGCACATGGAATCCGACGGACGTGAAAGAAGCGGAAGCAGACCTTGCGGCGATGTCTGCGTGGTTGGAGGATTTTCGGGTAGGTTTTGCTGCAAACATGGCGGGGAATATGGCCATTGCCAGCGGTGCCGGAAGCGAAATCGAGACGGAATACGAAAGCGACGGCGTGACGTCTCTGTGGCGCGTCATCCTACCATATCCCCGTATAGCACCCGACGCCGTGGAGGAATTCACGTTTGCTCGCCGGGAGGAGCTCCCTCCTCCGAAAACCCAAACACCGCTTAGTGACCAGCAGTCAGAAAGTCCTGCTGCTTTTGTTGACGATTGGGATCTAGCGGAAAAACCAAAAGGCCCCGGCGCTTTTCTTGCCGAAACGTGGATACGGAATGGCTGGATGGGCTCCATTAGCGGGCCAATACAAACGAGCACATAGCTAGTGAGTGTAGCGAGCTACGCTCTAAAGCTTGTTGGCGGTGCAAACAACGACTGATCCTCCTTGTGTGACTTATGCTAACATGTTTTGCGCATTGGTCGGCATCCTGTTTTGGTGCCGCTGGGGGGGGCTGCCTACCACGCGCATGATTGGATTTTGGCAATATATTGCCAAGATGCTTGTGACAGCAACGCCATCAATGCTTCGCGCAGAATCGAACAGTTCCGAGAGGTGGAGAAGCGCCATCTATCAGATTCCTGCGTTTTTGCAATGGTTGGTGCGGCAATAATTCTCCACTAGCATGAGCCTGCGCCCTGCCTCGGTTGCTGCTTCCAGGGCTGCTTTCTTTGTAGCAATATGGATGAAATTTATTTACATATTGCATTTAAGATAAAAATAACATATAATTTATCTCATGCAATGGGGCGGCGTGCTAGTATGGCGGACGGTAAGTTGCTGCGACCCAGTTTTCTTCCCAAAGGAAAGCTTTTTCGAGCCTGCAACTAGTCGTGCTGCGCAGCCGCCTGCACCTTTTCTGTGCCCCGGCATGGTCGCTGCCGGGGAGGTTTATTAACCGTTATAGTCCGTTTGGAAGAGGAGGAGTGAAAAATGTTAGTTGGGAAAGGGAAAGTTTTGAGTTTGGTCATGAGTTTTGTGATGGCAATCACGTTTTGTACCACTGGCTGGGAAGCATCTGCTGTGGGCACGTATGTGGAAGACGAGGAGGAAGCCACCGAAACAAGCGAGTGTGGCTGCAAATGTTGTTGTTCGCGCACGGTTGCTGGCAATGGAGGCGGCAAGCAAGTTGTAACGGCTGCTGTTGCTTTTGTGGCTGGGGCGGCCTTGGTTAGTTTACTTGGTGCCTTTTTTGCCGCCATTCGACACGATAGGCTCTGTGCGCACTCGGAGGAAGACAATGATCACTGGCAAAGCGGAGAAAAGTTACCGATAGAAGCCCAAGAAACTGTTGAGGATTTGTTGGATCTGTGATAGCCCTTGCTCGTTGTGGTGCCGAAAAGAGCTCGCTGGCGAGGACGGCCGGCTGCTGAGGTCGCTCCGCTGGGTAGCGCTCCCGAGTTCGTGCATCGAGCAACAGCCTCTTGCGGCTTGGTAAATTTGTAGAACCTTCCTTGCTGGGCTAACTTTTGTGGCATGATCGGCAGTGGGCAGCACAAATGCCACCGACGATTGCCAAAAACGAGGAGACCGTTCAACGGCTCGCCCGGTTGATTTGCTGGATGTTGCTTGAGTCTTCCTGGCCATTGCAGTTTTTTTGGGGCGATGATAAATGACAATCGTCACTGATAGGCTGGCGGAACCGGTAGCCAGGTTTTGTGCCCCGTTGCAGCAAACTTACAACGAATGGAAGCCGCGGGTTGCGGTGGAAGGTGTTGTAAGAAGCTGGTGTGCAACGGTGCCCATAAGAAGAATAATTTGCAATTTCTTCCCTGGGCCGTTGAACGGCACCCTCCTTTGTTTTTCTTGGAGTAAGCTACCCACAACGCCGAAACCACGCTGTTTCTTACGAAAGCTTTGGCGAGGTGATAATTGTGGAGTTGCAAGAGAATTTTAGAAAGAGCACGACTCTGAATGTGGAGGTAGCCTGAGTTACCTGAGTTAAAGGAGAGGAGGCGTTGGCCGGTTTAACAGGCAGCAAAATTGCTGAATCTGAGAGCTGTATCCCGCAGCTGTGGGGCTGCTTATGAGAGCTTTGGCGAGGTGATAATTGTGGAGTTGCACGACGTTTCTCTTCTTTTTAGGGAAAGGCACGAATAAGCCAGTATAATAATTTGAAGTTTGGTGGAGGGATTGAAAATGTTGGTGATGTTAATGAAAAAAGGAAAACTTTCGAGGCTGCTCATGAGCTTTGTGGTGGCAACCACATCCTGTTGCTCTGGTTTTCGGGCATTTGCTGATGGGGTGCCACAAAAAGCGATTCAAGAATGCGAATGTGAAGGTGGGCAGACCACTAAAGTCTTGTCTGGGTTCATGGCTGGCGTGACAGCTGTTGTTTTGAGTTGGATTTTGTGGCAAACTGCCCAACAAACCCTTAACCTGTCAATACAGGATACAGATGATGACCTCGAGGACATGCAGCAGCTTCAGTAACGCAGGATCAATAGAATCGGCGTCCCCCTGGTCGTTAAAAAGACCTTCTGCCTTGTGTGTTTATGAGCGACCTACAATTGCCGGGGCCCCAGCACTACCGTGGTTGCGAGGATGTTTCTGCTTGCCGGTTCTTCGTCTCCAGCAAGAGGCCGTGCTTGGTGTTCAACGCGTCCTCGGCGGGAGCGCCAGCTTTCTTGTTGCGGGGGTCTTTGCATAATCTCCTGGCTCGTATCGGGTGAAGTTTATTGTGGGATGATTTTTCGTTAGTTCTTGCTGTCGTGAGGCTGCAGCGCCCGGGCTTGCCGACGCTTCAGAACGGCTGTGGTTTCGTTCCTGATCCGTCTTTGCTTGGCGCTCTTCTTTTGCAAAAGGACGTGCTTGCGGCGTAAAGCGTCCTCGACGAGGGCACTAGGTTTGCTGTTTATGACCGACCTACATAACTGCCGGCACCCCAGAACGAACTGCGGCTGTCTGTTCCGTTTTTGCTGGCTGGTCGTTTTTTTTGCAAGAGGCCGTGCTTGGTGTTCAACGCGCCCACGGTCACGTCACCAGCTTTGATGTTTCTGGGGGGCTTCTCATAATCTCCTGGCTCATACCGATGGAAGTTTATTGTGGGATGATTTTTCGTTAGTTCTTGCTGTCGTGAGGCTGCCGCGCCCGGGCTTGCCGACGCTTCAGAACGGCTGTGGTTTCGTTCCTGATCCGTCGTTGATTGGCGCTCCCCTTTTGCAAAAGGACGTGCTTGCTGCTCAAAGCGTCCTCGGCGAGTGTGCCAGCTTTGTTGTTTTGGCAGGGTCTGCATAATTGTCGGGGCCGCAGAACGGCAGTGGTTGGGTGGATGTTTCGACTTCGCGGTTTCTTCGTATTTTGAAAATTGGGGAGAGCCCCACGTGTTTGCTGTTTAGGAGATGCATGGATCGACTTAGGGGTAAGCTTTTCTCTTGCGGGAGTTCTGGTTGTGGTAGCAATC
>JAIRZL010000025.1 GCA_031267245.1 Oscillospiraceae bacterium | reverse complement strand
CAAATCGAACACGCTGTCCATGAGCATTAACGAAGTAAACAGTTGCCGTTTCTGCGCTTGGATCCAAAGCATCATCATCACGATCCACATCGTACATGAGAACTGCATCAGCACCAAGCTGAGCAAGACCATCAAGATTAAAAATCAGACACTTTTTTGGGTTCAACTCGTATTTTGCCGCATCCTCGCGCACAACGTCCAGCGAAATAGGTCCATCTGCTGCCGATCGCCGAACCTGGTCTGCTGAAAGGAGGGCCAGCGTGTCTTCCCCATTCACAACAACCCCGCCGCTTCTTGGGCAGGACGCCCGAAGCGCAGCGCCATCCACGTGCAGCAACCAATGCATGGGAGCACACACACCATCAGGCGCAAGAGAGAAAATGGGGCCTTCCACAAGTACATGTGATTCCCCCATCCCTTTTGTTTTGAAGCGGACCTCTCCAGCATTGCTCACGGCATCAGGCACCACACCAGTTATCTTACCTGTTTTGTTGTCTACCTTAAAAACGATAACCGGTAGATTGATTTTGAGCTGGGCACAAATAGCATCAACGCGGGCAGCGCATACGATCGGCAGTTCGCTGATTATGGCAGCGCCGGGAGGCGCGTCGAGGCCGACCATCTGACAATCCAAGCCAGATAAGAAAGGATACTTGCTGCGTAGTTCCCGAACCACGGGATGCGTGTTACTCATGTCTGTGTCCATCGCCACTTTACCTTGCCTTCGTACCAAACCGTTTATCATCGCCGCGGCTGCAGCATGTTGGTCACTCGTTAGCGTCTTTCGCTCCTCTGCTCCAGCGGGGCTCGCGGCCACAGCGGCAACCTCATCGTTGGCTCCAATGTGGCGGCTTTTTTTTTGTCTACCGTTGGTCAACAATGCGCCCTTTCTGCTGGCGTTTGCGCCAATCATTTTGCCAACTGTAGATTTACGGATTACTTGTTTGGGTTGCGCTGAGGAAAAAACAGAAGCCGCCACGCCTGCTGTTACGGCCGGCACTTGCTGTTTTGTTTCTACTGTTTCCTGGGCTGGGAGTTCGCTCGTTTGTGGCGCCGGCGTTGCCGTTTGCGTTATGTCCACACCTTCCGTTGGTGGTTCGGCGATTTCTTCCAGTTCTGCTAATTCTCGGGGGCCTTCTGGCACCAACGCCGCAGGTTCTTCGATTTCTCGATTGCCGCGTGTTAGCCACAGCAGCAGCTCCACCACTTCTTCCAAGTCCTCACCCGTCCAGTGCAAAGCCTCTTCGTCTTCTTGCGAAAACAAAAGATCGACCAACTGTTCTTTTGTCAGTTCCTGCAAAGCCTCCACTAGGCTTCGCACCGGGACCTCAATTCCAGAGGCGCCATCCTGACCCTCGCCAGTGGAAACCGTGCGGATGGCCAGATCATCAGGTCTGCCATTTTCCAAGGCGTCAACAGCAGCACCTCCTAGATCGTGATTAGCCAGTTCAGCAAAATCAAGCTCGCCATCCTTTAACAGCTCTTTTTCACCCGTGAGTGTTTCAACAGCTACCAAATCAACTGCCGGTGTGGGGACAGGTTCTGCTGTGCGTCCCTGCGTCGCAACGACAGGTCCATCAGACGAGAATGTCGATGCAGTACTGTAATTGACGTCATAGTCCGTCCCAGAGGAGGACAAAATGGCGGAGTCATCATATGAGAGAAACGTTGTTGAAGCTGGAATTGGGTCATCGGGGTTCCGAAAAATCAACTGACGAGAAACGGAATTCCCCAAAGCATCCACAGCGTTAACAGTATACGTCCCCACACTGAACCCTTGCGCCTCACAAACAATGCAAGTAGGATTTTCGGGGTCGCGCCGAGCTGTTAATACAACACCATCCGGCCCGTTAACAGAAATTGACCGCACACTGCCAGAATTATCCGACACAACAATCTCCGCTTTAGCAACTGGCTCGTTTAGAGTGTAGGTATCACCAAAAAGCGGTGTTGCTCCTTGAACTTGTTGAACTAAAACAACTGGCGGCTCTGTGTCTACTGCTCCGGGGAAAGTTCCCACTGTGTTGCCAGCCGCATCTCGAAAGGCAAACGTGTAGCATCCCGAAGGCACAGGAAAGGGTACCTTGTAATAGTCCACTTTCTCGTTTGGTTTTTCTTTTTGCTGGTCGTTAGCAGCTTTGCCAACAACTACCTCCGGCGCGCCAATGATGCGGCGAGGCGTGCCAGCAAAATGCCCACCTCCGGCAGCAATAAACCTGCCAGAACGTAACCCGTTGCTTTTTTTTGCCAAGCCGCGCGCGCAGCCGGCAGGCGCAAAACGATTGCCAACAGCGGCCCCTACTCGTCGGCTGGCTGGAGCGCCAGCAAAGTGGCTATTCGCTGCCACAGCTGCCAACGGCTTGCTGCGCCGCACCAAGCTCCGAAATAGATCTCCAACGCCCATAGCCTGGGCCTGTTTCAAAACATCTGTCAGTGTCAAGCCTTGCAGGGTCTGCACAAAAGGCGCCAACACCGACTTCGCCTGATTTGAATCCCATGCCGGCTGATTTCTTAAAATGTCGAGGGGGTTCTCTGTGTTTGTGGAAGATTCGGCTATTCCGTGATCAGTCACAACGCTCGATAAAGTTTTCCAGGCTCCATCGCCTAGAGCAGCAAACCAGGAGAGGGCTTGTTGGACGACCGTTTCCGGGGGAGCTTCGCCTTGGGGAGGATTTGTTTTCTCTAAAGTCCAAGAGCCCAGACCAATCCGCTGGCCATCTGCTGTGAAAGCATCAAGAGTATATGACCCAATCGGTTGAAATGTTTTCATAAACGGGATTTTCGCCTGCGACCCAAAATACGGGACTAGCGAATCCTGAGAAACAGCATTACCTCTCTCGCTGGTTGCAACGCCGTTAGAGTTTAGAACCACATCGGGTAGATGCCACAATTGCACTGGGGCATCCAACGCTAACGTGGCACCAAAGCCCGTCTCGATGATCCGATCACCTATCCCAAAAGGGTACCTGGCATGCCCCGGCATTTTGTTGTCTGCTTGGGTGCTTGACCCAAAAAGAACCAAAGGCGAATGGTTTTCTTCATTCCCAAAATGAAGCACTCCTTGGCCAGCAACATGAATCGAGCCAGGCAAGTCTATGTCGCTGGTTTTCTTGCTCGGATCCATTTGCCTACCGGCAACCACCCAATTCGCGCCTTTAAATGTTATGTCACCAGCATTCGAGATCTGATTCCCGCCGAGCACAGCGGCGTTGCCTTCGCCAAAATACAAGTTTTCGGCGACAATACTGCCGCTATTGTAAATCGCGCCACCAAGACCGGAAAAACAGTCAGTAAATAGCGCTGCGCCAGCCTCCAATTTCAATCGCGCTGGCGCGCCCCGAGCCCACATAGAGCCTGAAACATAAGAGTCGTAAACAATCAACTCGAAAGGCGGGTAACGCATGTCCCTGGCCCCACCAACAAGATCTGGACGGGCTGGTACGTTGCCTTCAAGCGGCGGTTGACCGGCTTTTATCTGCGAGTACACGTGTATCAAAAACTCACGCGGCTGCCCACCACCGTATTGCGCGCCGCGAGTTCTTGCTGGGTCTGGCAAACCGCCTGCTGGAGAAGTGCAAAAAGTCAAAAAGCCATTATTGCAAATCGCACCACCCGCTGTATTTCGCATATCCGTCGCCGCTATGATTGTAGTTTTCACTTCCGGAGCTGCAATTTCCGGAACCGCCTCCTCTTCTGCCACCTCAGCAGCTGGGCCGTCGACGTCCTCATCAAGGCCCAACTCGTCCGGTGATCTTTCGTCCAAAACCTCGCCCGCTTCATCGGGTCCTTCGCCGTCGCCTGCCGGCTCTGTCCCTTCCACGGCACCTATTCTTCTATTCCCCCCAAACCTTTTTAGCACCTTTGCGCCAATGTTGTGGTGCTGCCTTTTTGGCAAGCTGGCGGGCTTTACATTAAACGCCACAGGTTCCGTCGTTGTGCTTGTCAGCTGGTAGCCGGGAGCAGTAGCTGGCAAAACGCCAGACTGGCAATCATGGAATTCACACCAGTTCTGTATTGTTGCCACTCCTGTGCTACTATTCTTTAGAGCAGCACCGGAAAGAAAAGAGTGAGCACTAATATAGGTTGTATCGATAACGCACTTACCTTCGTTGTTGATTGCCCGACCGAAGTGGGCAACGCCTTGCGTGCTCCATCGCACAACAGATTCATAAAGTTCAAAAACACCGCCGTGTGCAACACGAACAGCATCCCCAACAACATCAACAGCGCCCGCGGCATCAGAGAAAAAACACTGAACCGCCACACACTTACCGCCGGAGCGAACCTCCAACAAAGGCTGTTCGCCGTTGGCTGCAAGCTCGAGTCCTTCCAGCTGTAGCCAATACCCAGACGGCACTTCGATCGGCAGGTTGACAACATCACCAATGCCGCTGTTTGGGCTCAAAACATAAACGTTTCTGCCATCGTCGTCTTGCTCCAGCGTGGCATATGTCACCCACCAAGGTTCCCCTACCGCCAGAACAACATTGCCACACGACTGGAAAATTATTGCACATGCAACAAAAAAACAAAGAACAGAGTCACGAATATTCCGCAATCTAACAAACCACCTTCCACACTCTTTCAAGTTTTTCATTAAAATCACCTACCATCACTTTCACAAAATCCCACTCCATTGGGTTTGAAAAACCGTAACATTCACATTCGGACTGGGGACCCAGTTCATTGCGGTATCACACGAAACTCAATGGAAAAACTTCCTCCATTGGGAAAACTCTTTGAGATTTAATCTGCAATCCCCCTTTTCTTTTTCGTACTGGAAGCCCACTCAACACCCCCTCATTGCCTTCCATACCCTAAATCTTAAAATCTTAACAATAATAAATTTACACCCTGCTTGGCCACGATTATCTTTCCACAAGCCATTTTCCCGCCGGCAAACTTAACAATATTCATTCCTCGTTTGTTGCAGTCATCTTCCCGCAAGGGCTTCCCAAACCACAAACTTAAACAAGAAATTTCTTCCATCGTTGCCGCACTACCTGAAATATCCTTTCCTCCATTACACCCTCCCTTGAGATTTAACAAGAGAATTTCCCGCTGCTTTACTGCCGAAAATTCAAATCAGAAACTTTATTGGACTTAATATTATCATACTATTTTCAATTTTTCAAGTGATTGGTAGAATGTTTTTAATCATTTAGTACAAATTTAAAATTCAAATCCTTACTTTTGGCCGAAATTCAAGCCGGTGCGGCGCCACAACCTTGCCTTCAGAAGCCAGAGAAACACCAATTGCGCAAAGAATGATTCAACCTGCCAACCAGCAAAAAAACGAACACGCGCCACCAGCGACGATGCCTGTAAAAGCAACAAAGCATTACAATTTCGCCAGGTTCCATACCACTTGAAAGCACTTTAACTTTAAGCAACCATCTTTAGCGTGAACTGGCAATCGAGCATTAACCACACCAGACAGATTTAACAAGTCGCCAATGCCATTCGTTCATGATCCAACGATGCGTTGTTTCTGGTTTCTCAAACGCGACATGTTTTCATTTTTGTCGTTTGTCGATGTGGATACCACTCAGCCGGGCAAGGGACCGTAGCCACAATTATTATCTGCGCAAGGAAATTCCACGTGCCAGCCTGGCTGAAGAGAAATTGCGATAGAAACACAAATTGAGCCACCTACCAGTTGGATCGGCGAACACCATTTTCTTGTGACGCAGCAATTTCTTCAAGGACACCCGTAGATGGTGAACTTATTTGTTACCAAACGAATGGCATTTGCGATTCAGCCTCCCGGTGTTGAGAGGCTAACACACTGCATTATATAGTTAGCAAACACAGACGCAAATCATTTGCGCAAAAGCTATTCAGAAAAAAACCACCACCCACAACGAAAAAGAGGATGGCTACCCTGCGCCCGTTGCTTAACGCCCTATTGATTTGAAAAAGTGCATCGATATGGGTTATAATAAGGCAAGGGTTATTAAAGCGACACAACTCTGACGCGTACCACTATAAGGCTTACAACACATACGCTTACAAATCGACAGACGACAACACTGCCGCTTACAACGCAAAGACTTACCACTCTGCCGGCACTTTAATGGGATTTCCAATAAGCCTTTTTAGCAAAGCGTCAAGTTTTGTGTATTGTGTACGCCAGAGCACAACTGCGCACCATTTTATTTTTGAATTTGTTGTATATAACCAAGTAACAGGTAAAAAGAGAAATTTGAGAAAGAGGAGTAGTTAGAATGCAAATGACAGAGCCAAAGAAGAGTAAACTGCTTACGATAGTTTATGAGCTTGCTGATCTGACAACGGGCGCGTTTATGGTAACACTGCTATTAACCACCTTTGTTTTTCGGTCAATTCAGGTGGATGGAGACTCTATGCTGCCAACTTTAACGAACGGCCAACGCTTGCTTATAAGCATGAACAATGGCCTTTTCGGTTCTGTGAAACCGGGCGACATTGTTGTAGTAAACCAGCCGTCATCGTATCCACCCTACCAACACAGCTTAATCAAACGGGTTATTGCGATTGGCGGAGAAGAAATTGACATAGATTTCGAAGCTGGCAAAGTGTTTGTTAACGGCAAGTTAAAGGAAGAAAAGTATGTAAACGCGCCAACTCATCTCGAAGAAGGCACCATTCTACCGCTGACCGTGCCACTCGGCAAGGTTTTCGTTATGGGAGACAATCGAAATGCATCGGCAGATAGCAGGTGCTACCATATCGGCCCGGTTGATGAGCGATATATCTGCGGAAAGGTTGTGTGCAGCCTCGCTCCCGTTGGGGTGGTCAAGTAAAATGCAAAAGCTAGATGCCATAAACTGGTTCCCTGGCCATATGGCAAAAGCCTACAGATTGATCCGTGCGCACCTACCGCTGGTGGATGCCGTGCTAGAGTTAGTGGATGCGCGCGCACCATTAGCCAGCAAGAGCCCATATTTTGAACAACTATTAGCAAAAAAACCAAGAATTATCATACTCACGAAAAGCGATCTGGCAGACCCACACAAGACCGCGCTTTTTAAAAGACATTTGAGTAGTGAGTTTCACGCCCCTGTCGTGGAGCTACATTCAAACACCGAACCGATTAAGCAACTCGGTGTGGTTATCAGATCTTTGCTTTCCAAGAAGCAACAGAGCAACCTTCAACGTGGCATGCGCGGCAGAACGTTAAAATTAATGGTGATTGGCATTCCAAATGTTGGCAAATCCACACTGATCAATAGATGCGCGCGCGGTAGCAAAGCGAAGGTGGAGAATCGCCCTGGGGTCACAAAAAGCAAACAGTGGATACGTTTGGAAGGACAGCTCGAACTTTTGGATACACCGGGGGTTTTGTGGCCCAAATTCGAAGAAAAGATGATTGGCGTCAAACTGGCGCTCATCGGATCAATCAAAGAAGAATTGCTAGACACAACAGGCTTGGCAATTGAGCTGTTACGAATATTAATAAGCGAGTACCCCGAATTATTAAGCAGCAGATACAAATTAAGCGCCGCAGACATACAAATACCGCCGGTTGCTTTGCTGAAAACAATTGGAGAAAAGAGAAACGTACTCATGAAGGCTGGCGAAATCGATATCGAGAGAGTTGGTTTTTTGGTGCTAAAAGAGTTCCGCATGGGCGCCATCGGCGGGATTACATTGGATACGCCAGAATAAACCACGCTTGCCATTTTCTTGCTCATGTTCACGGCCCAAGCAGCAAAAAAGCGACCTGAAGTTAATCTTCAAGTCGCTTTTTACGCTCCGCTATCTCTTTGTTTGGCGCGGAAACACCAACGGACAAAATGCCACCACGAAACAGCGCCTTCACAAGAAAGCGTTTGTGGAGAAGATATCACAAAAACCTGGCCGCCGTGTTTGCCAGCATGTCAACGCACTGACTCGCCGCTTCTTGCAACGCTTTTTACTTCAACATAGTTTCCCGCTTCAAGAAAAAGCTTTGACTGCCGGAGAAGGCGCCATACCACAAGCACCAAAAAAGAATGCCACTCAGTGGGCCATGCGCTAACGGCGTCTCAGCTCGCCCGCATGAAAGTGGTCAACGAGCAGCCTAATCCTTAACATAAGGGAAAAGGGCCATATGCCGCGCACGCTTGATCGCAACCGTCAATTCTCTTTGATGATAAGCGCAACACCCTGTAATTCGTTTTGGAACAATCTTTGCACGCTCTGTAATATATTTGCGCAACTTCCCAATATCTTTGTAGTCTATGTAGTCTGACTTTCCAACACAAAAATCACAAATCTTCTTTCGGTTTTTCTTAAAACCTCTGTTCCCTGTTCTTTCCACATCGCATCACCTAAAAATCAAGATTTAAAATCCAACCAATCATCACAGGCGCCAACCAAACCTCTAAAAAGGCAAATCTTCGTCATCCAGTTCCTTGAAATCACTGGTTTCAAAACTGGCAGGCTTAGCCGCCCCCGCACCTGTGCCCGGCTTTGGTTCCCCACAAAAACTTACGTTTTCTGCAATAATCTCAAAAATTCGCTGATTCATCCCGTTTTTATCCACATATTCACGAGATTCAAGCCGCCCATCAACAAGGATCATATTTCCTTTTTTAAAATGCTTAGCCACAAACTCAGCGTGCTTTCCCCAGGCAACAACAGCAAAAAAATCAGTAAGACGCTCCCCACCCTTGTTAACAAACGGGCGCTGCACAGCAACACGAAAGCCTGTGACCGTCACATTAGCTGGGGTTTGCCGAAGCTCTGGATCGGCAGTTAATCTACCCATAATGATAGCTTTAGAATACATTGCAACAACACCCCTTACTTATCCCTTCTTATCGTAAGAGAACGCATAATAGAATCTGTGATCCTGAAAACCCTATCCAGCTCCGCTGGGAACTCAGGCGGCGCCAGAAAGGCAACAACACAATAAAAACCTTCCATTTTATGGTTGATGGCATACGCTAGCCGCTTCTTACCCCATTCGCTCACAGCTTTAATCTCACCATGCGAACTTATTAACCCTTTGAACTTTTCAACAACTTGAGCAACCACCTCATCACCCAAGCTTGAATCCACCACAAACATAGTCTCGTATTCTCCAAGACTAACCACAAAAAAACCTCCTTCTGGCCTGATAACTCCATCTAATTCTAGCAGCGGAGTACCGTGACCCGCACACCAAGGCGGGTAAGGGCTACTGTTATTGTACCAAACATTATCAGCGACGTCAAATGGCGGCAAACAAAATGCAAAAACCTGGCTTTTAGCAAGGCCACTACGCGGCCTTGCGGCGCAATTCAGGATTTGTCGTGTCAAACGGCACGGCCAAACAAAGAAAACAATCGCCAACTTTAGCGGAAAAACAGCAATGCCGGCAAGTGCATCGCCTTTTTTGGTGGTCAAATGCGACACTACAATCCAAGACGGCACCTCCTAGGCTCACCGCTGGCAAATACAAATGACAAGACACTGCTCGAATGGCGGCGACCCGAAGCAATAACTCAGGATTTGTTGAGTCGCATTTGGCACCTGTGTTGGCCACCCAACGGCCCAATCTGCAAGTTGTTCAGCGTTAGGCCCTATGCACAGAAGCACGCCGTTTTATTTGATGGTTTTTTGCAACAGTTGCCACGTCCCCCACGCACCAGGGCAGCGTTGGCACATAGCTTGTTAGTTTTTAGCACTCCGCACTGACACCCGCTGGGCCTTTGTGACAAGTCCCCGCGCTCGCTGTTCTCGCTTTGATGTATCGGCACGCACAGGGCAGCGATACCTTCCGTTGGTAGCTGAGGGCCCCCTCCCCGATCACGCTCTCACAATCGGCTCTGTGCTATAAAGAACAGCGTTGCAAGAAAATCTTAACGGCGATTCTTCAATTTAAACAACTTAAAAACATGAAATCTAAAAAACTCAAAAACGAGCTGGCGCAAGGATAAAAATTCTTCTGTTTTTCTGAACGCGATCCAAAACACAAAGATTTGCACAATCATGCTAATAATGCACCCAACCCGCACACGTGCCCAACCAGGCGCGGTGATCTGGCTACAAAACAGCACAGAGATCACGCAGCAGGAAACAGAAGCCCCATAATACAGCAATTGCTTCTTGAAATACACCACAACTGAACTTTTGAAACCCAGCTTGAAAAGCAACCAAGGCTCCCACCAGAAACAGGTACATATAACACTAATCGTCAATCCAGCAAAGATACCAATAGCACCATGGCCAGAAAACAAATACCCCAGGATCACATCTAGCACCGCTTCGCAAAAGGTCACATAGCGGCCATCCCAATAGATTCCCATGTTGTTTTTAAACATAAGAACAAGCTTCCTGATCGCCAACATATAGAAATTAATTAAAATGAACATGCATGTAGTATCATCAAAAGTTGTGTTGCCTGGCATCCAAACATTGATAAATGGAGTTAAATTTGATGCCAAAACACAAGCAGCCATGCTAAAGATCCAATTGCCAATTAACAACACAGAATAGAACCTTTTCTCTAGTTTTTTATACTCACCCAAAGCAGCCAGATTCCCAACGCTCGGGCCAATTGCTTCGCAAAAGTGCGAATTAAACAACTTAACTTCGCTTAAAATCGCTTGATAAGGCGAATAAATCCCAGCAACTGCAAGCCCCACAAACTTAGACATGTATATATTGTTTGTAAAATTAACAACCAATCCGAACACGTGATTTAACACCGCGCCACCAACATTTTTAAAGCTGACCAAGGCTTCTCGTTTTGAAATGCAGGCGTCGCTTTTTGTTGCCAGAAATGGATATTTGCGGCAGGAAACGAAAAACACAATAACTCCTTCCAACAGAGTCGCAAGCACAGTGCAAGCCATGAATGAAACCAAATTGGGGTTTGTATTTAAAATGAACAGCTTTGCAACAGCGCTCAAAGAAACAGCGATAAAGTTGATAATGACCACAATATATTTCTTCTGGTTATACAAAATCATAGAATGTCTGTGCGCAAAGAAACAAGGCAGCACAGCATTAATCAAGAACAGCAAGTATATAATCTTCATATTTTTGATGTCATAAATATTGGTTGCCACCCACTCAAGGCGAAAAACAAACAAGCCACCGATCAATAAAAAGAAAGCAGCCAACCCCCAACAAACCTTCTTAATGAAATCAACCACAATCTTTAATCTTTCGGTGTCGTTTTCCGCAAACGGCTTGTAAAGATTATATGAAAGCGCCGGAAGAATGCCGAGGCCGCTAAGAGAAAAAAGCGTTAACAAGTTACTAAAGGTGCTCTCTATGCCCATAGACATCACTCCAAGAGCGCTTGCAAACTTTCTTTTAAGATAAAAATCAAGAATACAGATAATAACCTGGCTTGGAACAACAAAAGCAAGATTGGTTGCCGCTTTCTTTGTCCTTGTCCCCACCAGAGTCATCCCCCTCTCTTTTACCATTAAAATTACCGGCCAATTGGCATTCAAATTAGCACACCGTGACCGGGCACACCCACTGGCGCAATAGTGAACTTGCGTAACTTTCCCCAACTGGAGAAACTGTGCGCACCAAACCAGCCGATCGCCGAACGCGTACAATCCGCTGCCGAGTTATAGGCCGGTGCAAGTAACACCCTGCAGCTTCTTGCCGCAAAAGAAAGATGCAAAAAGCGCAGCTTTGGGCTCGGCAGAGCAATGCCGTGATGAACTGTTTTGACAATCACAAAAATGCAACCACGTTGCCGCAAAAATCATTTAGATTAAGAAAACCACTAGTAAATTTTAATATATTGTGCTACTGTTTGGAGATAGCAACAACACCATTGCTCGCGTAGAGCAACATTCCAACAGGAGGCAAAAAGTAAAGAAACAGGGAAAAAGGGGATTTACAAATGAAAAACAGTAAACTTGCTTGTGTGGTTATGAGCTTTGTGCTGGCGATCACATTTTGTTGTTCTGAAGCGCAGGTTGCGGCAAAAGGTTCAGCTGCTATGGAAGCTGAGGTGGCGGCTAGCAAAGCTGTCGCCTTCGTGAGTACTCTCGGATTTGGTACTTTAGCTTGTTTGTGGCATCAGAAAAAGGAAGAAATGCTGGATCTCCTGGGGAGGGGGAAGCGAGAAGCCGCTGTTGATATCTTGTTCCCCGGAATCCAAGACTTGATCAACATGGCCGGGAACGAATGCGCAACACCGAAAGACCCAGAAGAGGCCGTGCTGGCCGCTGTGCATGCATTCCGCTGCTGGGCAGCTTTATTTGATACCCAATTACTGCGAAATTTGCAACGTTGTAAAACACCAGGCGTTTCCTTTGCCCCTGCGATGAGTGGAGGGATTATACTCACGGAAGAGCAGGCAGAGGCTGATGCGAAGCAAACCACATGGCAAGGCAAAATGGATCGGCGGACGAGACTGGACACTTACACGGCAGATTTTGGAGGGTCTGCGGTGTTCGCGCTGCTGGTCCTGTGGGTTTTTTGCGGCATTGGTAGTACCACTCCGCCGGATCCGAGCTTGGTAATGCCAGCAGATGATGCCATTATGAACGGCTGGCGGAAATTGATTGACATGGCATTGAATTGCTGGGATCCCGCCACCCACGAGGAAGCGATAGAAGATGTAGCCGCAGGGATACAGGCCTTTCGCTGGTGGCGGTCTGGCTTTTATAACAACATCTGCAACATTATAACGCAGATTAACCCAACGTACGCGCCCACATACCTCAAGGGCCGTTCTTCTGTGTTAATTTCCGTGCCCGGCGGTCTGTTTGGGACCTACCGTGTTAACCGGCCGGATATTGATTTGCCAACAGATGCCATCCCGGAACAGCAGTTGTTGTCAATATGGTGTTCTTTATACGATTCGAGCATGTGAGTTTTTGCGCCCCCAGACCGACGGCACCTCCTTCGTTACGGAACCAGGCATGGCTTTTGCTGCGGCAACCTGTCGCATGCCGCTGGCCACTCGTTCACTATCCGTGGTTAGCAAGCACTGGAACAAGCATCAACAACAACCTTAACTGCCCGTTGCTGGTGATTGTTTAAAAACTCAAGCAGGAGCGTTCTTAGCGTGCTCCTGAAGGTAACGTTGTTTCTTTGCTTTATTACAATTTTGTACCTGTAGTTGGCATTCAATTTAAAAATGTTGGCAGGAGTCGGTTTGCTTGCCTCCACGGCCATGCGCCCTTGCAACATATCCATAAAAACCACTGCGGCAGTGTAAACCAAGTTAGGACTCTTTCCAGAAAAAACAATCGTTGTGATATCACAGAATGGCGGCAGATTAAGAACCTTTCGCAGCTCTATTTCATTTTCAAAAAAGCCAAAGTAATCCTGCATTTTAAAAAAATCAAAGAAGTCATTGTTTGGCTGCTGGGTCTGCAAGATGATGCGCCCTGATTTCATACGATTGGCAACTTTAGTTAGAAATGCAAAAGCTTGTTCAGTGCCCCGATAATCGCTGGAACTAAGATACTGGTCGCAACCAAGAACCCCAACAAGGTTAACATCAAAAAAGCTTGGGACCCGTGTGACAATTTGCGTACCAATCAAAATATCAAATTTGTGTTGCGCAAACCCTTCGCAGGCACTTTCGAAATCCCGCACACCCATGGTTGCATCTA
This sequence comes from Oscillospiraceae bacterium, assembly GCA_031267245.1. Taxonomy (GTDB): domain Bacteria; phylum Bacillota; class Clostridia; order Oscillospirales; family Ruminococcaceae; genus BNZN01. Next base: position 17,532 of record JAIRZL010000025.1, on the reverse strand, counting down.
ATCTCTTAACTTTAGCATCAAATCGCTTCAAAAGCTGCGCTTCAACCTTTTCCAACCCAAAGCCACTATATTCAACAAAGCCAGACCCACACACTTCGCAGGCGGCAATATCAGGCCTCGTTTGCTTGCATTTATGGCAGTATAGCAACCCATCGCTGTGATATGTAAGATTAACACTGCAGTTAGGACACTTCAGCACACCCCGACAATTAGGGCATTTAATCACCGTGCTATACCCTTTCCTGTCTAAGATCACCACACTTTGCTTCCCTTGCTCAAGGTTTAGCGAAATGGCTTTTAATAGCTCTGAACCAAAGATGCACGCACCAGCAGCTTGCCGCATGTTACTTACCAATATCTCGATGTTATTATTGGGTTTACAGCTCAACAAAACGGACTTATAGATGCCATTCTTAGCCTTATAGAAATTCACAATCGCTGGGGTTGCAGACACCAAAATCAAAGGGCAACAATTAAATTTAGCACGAAACTTGGCAACCTCAATGGCACTATACAGCGGCTTATGTTCAGACAAAAACGAGCTGTCGTGTTCATTTATAACAACAATGGCACCAAGGTCAGATATTGGGGCGAACACAGCAGAACGGGTTCCAACAACTATCATCTTTCGCCCACCATTAACCATATGCCATATATCCACCCGCTTGGCGTCACTTAAGCCGCTATGCAAAACCACTATATTCTCAAAATACGCACAAAAAAGCTTCTTCAGTTGGCTTGTTCCTTCTATCTCTGGAACCAGGATCAAAATCGATCTTCCGCAAGAAAGGGTGCTGCAAGCCAAACTCAACAAAAACATGGAATCTTCCAACCTGCCGCCTACCACCAAAACCACAACAGCTTGTTGTTTTTTTTGCGCACAAGACAATTGCAATGTCAGTTCCTGCTCCTCTTCGCTTAACTGTGAAGTTGGGATCTTTGCCACCTGAGAGGTTGAACATACTCGGTCAGATTTGGTCTCCTTCCAAGTATATCTTATCGCATTTTTTTTCACCAACGCATCAAGAACTTGCCGAGAAACCTTACAAGTTTTGAGCAGATCCTTGACAAGATGCTCCCCAGCGGCAAGCAGATTAACAACAGCTTGTTGCTTTGCGGTAATATTAGTGGTACCAGCAAGGAAATCAGCACAAAGAGCTACTGTTAAGTGCTTTGTTTTCTTTTTCTCTAGCCCCGGAGGCAGAATAACACCGATAGCTTCAGCAAAGGTGCAAAACGCATTATGCGAAAACCAAAAGACAAGCCGGAGCAGCTCAGGGCCAAGGAACTGGCATTCATCAACAATGTCGTTTATATTCTTCAATTTTTCCACCAACACCGAATTGCCATTGTCACTTGCGCTTTTTTCGCATCCACCCACAAAGTCTTTCAAGTTTTCGTTTCCCGCGGGATGAAAATCTTTAATTACATTAAAAACATAACCCTTTCTTTGCGTGTTATGCACTCCAAATGGAACAAAAACGCATTGCCCAAGCTTCACCTTGCCCACCAAATCATCTGGAATTTTATAATAAAAAATCCTATCAAAAGAGTATTTCGTGCCTTCCACCGCAACCTCTGCCACCATCACCCCAAACCAACTCCAATCTTGAAAACCCCAGGAATCATCCGCTATCTAACCCGCAACAACAAAATAAACCTTGGAACAAACACAAACAGCTCGTTCCAAGGTGATAGACAACCTGTGAGAAACATTAGCTTTAAACATATATAAAAGCCCAAAATCGAGCCCAAAATCGTCTTTCTATTCGTTATTCGGCGCTTTAGATATTTGAAGCTTTAACAGCAACCCACCAACCGGTAGCCGCTGAACGATTTCCATTTTTTTGCAACCGTTGCAACCGTTGCAACCGTCGTTGATAATTGTGCATTTGTCCACATCGGCATTCCTGAACCCGAGGCAGATTGTTTTTTTGCATTTTTCCTAGGCGGCAAGAAGCCGCATGCCGGCTACAAGTTCAGTATCGTCATGATATTGTTTGTGTCCAATGGTATCCTGAAGGATCGTGAGTTTTTGCCATGGGAAAAGTTTACCCGTTGCACATGCGTACCGCGGCCACAATCATTGATCAACCGAAGCAGATTCTTTGGTAAGAGCCTGCGACGGTGAACTTGTTTGTAGATAACCGAATGACATCGGCGCCTTCCAATTACACCAGCAAGCAACACCAATACCGGAGCAGCAAATGTGGCCAGCAAAGCGAATTGCTTTACATATCGCTTTGGGACTTTGGTGGGCCTTCAGGGACTCGAACCCCGGACCAACCGGTTATGAGCCGGTTGCTCTAACCAACTGAGCTAAAGGCCCTTTTTCAGAACAAATTATATATTGTTCTTGGTGATGTTGTCAAGAAGAGCTGCCCTACCACGCACTGAAGCTCTTGCCCGATGGCGCGCAGAACAGCATTCTGCAACAATTCACTCTGGAGACAGAAACCATAACAAAACTCATAGCACACAACCAGGGCCACGCAAAGAACACTCAGAAAAACGGCAAACGGATTAAACTATTTGATGGAGACCTGCACTGCCTTCTATCATCTCAAAGGCCGCGAAAACATTGCAAAAAGAACGTATTTAAAATCGCAATCCCTTTCTTACCACGCACTGAAGCTCTTGCCCGATGGCGCGCAGAACAGCATTCTGCAACAATTCACTCTGGAGGCAGAAACCATAACAAGTAATGGCAAACTATTACTCCATGGTCACTCTATTGTCGTTCAAACGTATAGTCAACACCTTTTCTGCCTGGGTTGTATACACTTCGTAGGTGGCGGTTGAAAGATTATTTACATTTGCCAACTTCAAGTCATACACAACAATCCTCTGGTCCCGCAAAATGCCGGTTGGCAACTTAACCTTCCTGCTCACAATAATATTGTCTGCCCCGTTTAAAACATCATCCAACCCAGTCACATCTGCGCTCGGTTCCAAAAAGACAGAGCAGGAATCTTTATAAACAAAGGTCGCAACATCACCAGCAGATTTAAAAACCGCTTGTTCTCCAAGCCGGATCTGATCTAATCCGCTGCACAACTGGATGGTAGGGTGCTTTTCAGCTGCGTATTCAAACTCAACCTGAAGGGTATCTTGCAAAAGCACTCGCTCTATATCATAATCTTCGCAGACTCTCATTAGAATGTCTGCACTGTTCTTGTCCTTTTTACAAAAAAAGATATCTATGTGATCGTTGTCAAGTTGCGACAAGACCCAATTCAACTGGTTAAAGAAAGCTTTTGTTCGATTGGCACCAAACAGCAAATTCTTACCGTCAGCATTAATTAACACATTCCCATTTCCAGGCAGAACAAAGATTTTAGCCTCTTTCTGCCTCAAAGCAAAAGAAACCGCACTACCAACAATCAACACCAACAGAAAAACACCATGCACCACCAGCCGCACCCATCTATTCTCTTGAATAATGGTCAACTCTCTCACCTTTTCAAACCGCAGCAACAAAAACACAACAACCCAAACACAGCACAAAACAATCTGCCACATTTGCACTTTACAGGTTGGAAATGCAGCAAAGATTCTGGCAACATCAACAACAATGGTAACCAAACCACCAACAATCAAAGACAGCAAGCGAAGAGCGACCACATTCACAAGCAAAGGCTTAATCACGGCAAAAATCAATACAGAAGCAAAGCAAAAAGGCAACAAACATGCCAAAAACAGATTCGTAAGCGGTGAAACAAGTGAAATTTCACCAAAACGAGAAACAAGTATCGGCAAAGTGGCAAGGTTCGCTCCAACACTAACGCTAATCCAGCCGCGAAAGGTTGATGAGAACGGCAAATTTTGCAACCGCTTATTAACAAACGGCGCCAAAACAATAATCCCCCATGTGGCCAAAAAAGAAAGCTCAAATCCAACATCAAAAACCGCATAAGGGTTTTTAACGAGTAGGATAATGGCCGCCAGACCAAGACTGTTAAGGGAGTCTGGCTCTCTTGCAACCAGCTGCCCCAAAAAATATACAATCGTCATGGTAACGCTCCGCAAAACAGACGGCGAAAACCCAACCACCGCACCAAACAACAAGCTACCAACGATTGAAAAACATGCACCACACCGCCGCCCCAAGCCAACTTTTGCGACCAACAAGCTTATCAATTGGGTGAGGATACTTATATGCAACCCAGAAACAGCCAGGATGTGATAAATTCCGCTCCGTTTAAAGGCATCCTTGCAATCTTGAGAAAGGGCTGACTTATCACCAAGAACAAATGCTTTCATCACATCCCCTTGGTACCCGATGAACGTCCCTTCTACGTTGCGTTTCAAATATTGACCAATCGCAGATATGTGGCGCTTCCAGGTGCCTTGCGCTTTAACATTAACCTGCCCAACAGGTCTTGCTGAAAGCGTTATCCCTTTGGTTTTGTAATGCCTCGCACTGTCGAAACCAACACTTTTTTTGATTTTGGTAAATTTAACTTCGCAGGAAACCCTATCAAAACACTCAAGGCGCATTTCCTTGTTAAGCAACAACAGAGCCTTCACCGTTAGTGGAGGCCCTGATTCCGAACTTATTTTAGCCGCAATCACATATGCAGGTTTTGTCTCGCCAAATGCAAAATCCAAGACTTCACCATCAATCTTTGCGGTTTTTCCAACAAGTTCCTTTGCCGGTTGTATGTTTTGCAGCGAGTAAAAATTAAAAAGATTAATTGCCACCACTGCTGTTCCAAAAACAACTTTGATCTCTTTTTTGTAATCCCGGGATAGCCAGAGGATCAAAAACATTAACGGGGGCAGCAAAAAACCAAATATTTTGGCATATTCTTCCAACCAACACGCCAAAATCGTTGCAATCAAATAAACGGAACCCATTAGATAAAAAGGACGATGCCTCATATATGCGAAAACCCCTCAAAATATTATTAAGATGCTTGCCTCGATGGCTTCATAAACGCTTGTTAATTCTTTTCTTTAACACTTTATGATTTCATTACCAAAAAACCAGTGACCACGGCCACATTTTGCAATATCACCCAGAGGCATTTTCATCTCAACAACAAAGCCCGCACCCACAATTTTCTGGCGCAGGCAGCCCTTCAAAACCCCTTCTTGTGCCTACCAAAATTATCGGCATTCGCCTTGCCATCAGCATTTATGCATTCTATTATATTTATATTGCCGCCTAATTCCCCCATTATACTGATCGCTCCTGTGGCATACTCGCTGCGTGTGGATATGTTGATTGCAGGAATAATTTTCCTTCTAGGAGTTGCCAGCAGCGGCCGTTCCTTTTTTTGCCAGACCACAAGAATGGCGCTTAGCACTACTATCTGTTGTTTTCTTCCTTTTGGGGTTGCTTCCGTGCCTACATTTGTTTTTTTGGGTTAACTCAAGAAACAAGTAGCCATTACGCTATGACGAGGAAAAGAGTATGGCTTTGCTCGCTCGCCACCGCGCTGTTTGTGTTTGGGGTTTCGCTTGGTGCTGATTTTATACTTTCATGCACCCCTTCCTCCCACTGGGAGACCCTCACAGCGGACGCGCTACGAAGAACATTGCGCGATGGATGCAGACTCAACGTCTTTTCTTTAATGATTTTATTAATCGGCTTTGTTCTGCCATCTTTGAGAATCTGTGTGTTTCTTCTTTTAACAGAGAAAACTCGCATCAAACCTTGGCTGCAGCACAAAATCATTAAATCACATCAAGAAGGCGAAAAAGTCGAGCTTCTTATTGGCGCTGTGTGGCTTTGCACTATCAGCATGGCGTTTTGATAGTTGCTCGCTTTAGTTTTTGGCATGCAATTGCGGCACCGTTTCTTGGTGCCGCAACCACGCTATTAGTTTTGCATTTCGCTAAGCGAAACACAAAAAAACTGAAGAATGAAAAATGATGGTAAGAACCGGATAAAGCCCGATTGCATCCAAGCCTGCTACCCATTGGCCTGCGGCAAGGCAAGTAAACGGCCACACACCCATCTCATTCCACGGTCACAGATTTTGCCAAGTTTCGTGGTTTATCAACATTCGCATTAACGGCGCAGGCAGAATAATAAGCAAGCAACTGTAACGTTTCAGCGACCAAAAATGGCATCAAAAAGTCTTCTAGCGCAGGCAATTGCAACGACTGTTCAATAAGGTCTGCAGGAATCTGCATCCCAGCCTTAAACAAAAGCCGGACCTTGCCGCAACGAGCCGTAACCTCTCGAAGATTGTTGATGATTTTTTCTTTCACAGCTTCCTGCGTAACCAGCGCGATCACCAACAAACGATCAGTGATCAATGAGATTGGTCCGTGCTTTAATTCTCCTGCAGCATAAGCTTGAGCATTAACATACGACACCTCTTTTAACTTCAAGGCGCCTTCAAGAGCCAACAAATAGTCTAAACCGCGGCCCAAAAAAAAGATAGATTCATATTCAACACAAGCTTGGGCAAGCTTTTGAATTTCTGCCTCTTTTTCACGCAAAACCTGCCGCAAGATCTCTGGCAAATCAATAAATTGGTTGCAAAGGGAATGGATACGATCCTGCGCAAGCTGCCCATTCACAAACCCCAATTTTAAACTCAAAAGAAACAAAACTGAAAGCTGTGCAATATACGCTTTTGTGCTAGCAACCGCAACTTCAACGCCGGCTTGTGTAAAAATAACATGCTCAACCTCGCGGCAGATGTTGGAACCTTTCACGTTTACAATGCCAACCGAGCTAATGCCACGATCTTTCACCAACCTGGCCGCAGCAAGCGTATCTGCTGTTTCGCCGGACTGTGAGATCAGAACCACCAATGTGTCTGCAAAAAGAACAGGGTTCTGGTAACGGAATTCGCTTGCCATCACCACATCAACCGGCAAACGAGCAAAATGTTCAATCCAATTCTTACCCACCAAGCCTGCATATCTGGCCGTTCCACAGCCAACAATACAGATCCGTTTAAATCTTTTCAGATATTCATCCGAGACTCCCGCCGCTTCAAAATCTGGGATCCCATCTCTTATGTTCTCTAAAATTATATTGGTAACTACTTGTGGTTGCTCAAAAATTTCTTTGCGCATGAAATGGGAAAAACCCTGTTTGTCAATCAGATCAGCCTTCCAGTCTGCCACATTTTCTGTTTTGCTTAATTGCACACCTTGGGCATCAAAGACCTCAACATGATCCTTCTTGATTATCGCAATTTCGTCATCTTCCAAAACATAATACCGAGTTGTGTATTCCAAAACGGCATTGATATCTGAACTCAAAAAATTCTCACCGGCACAAAGCCCGATAATCAATGGCCCACCTTTCTTTAAAGCGTATATCGCATCAGTAGCATCAAAGAACAGGATACCAAGGGCAAAAGAACCTTTTAGCCTTTTTGCAACCTTATTAAGCGCAATCATCGGGTCCCCATCATAATAAAAATCTAATAGTTTAGCAACTGCTTCTGTGTCTGTTTCGCCTTCAAAGCTATAGCCATTCGATTCAAGAAACACTTTCAATTCATCGCTGTTCTCAATAATTCCATTATGAACCACCGCCACCTTGCTTGTGGTGTGAGGATGTGCATTCTTTGTGGATGGGCGCCCATTGGTAGCCCAACGGGTATGACCAATTCCGCAGTTGCCAGGCAACCATTGGTTGATGCTCTCCTGTTCAAGAGCAGAGACGTGGCCAACAACTTTAACTGCGTGAATTCCGCCCCCGCCCACAACAGCAAGCCCAGCAGAATCATATCCGCGGTACTCCATCTTCTTCAATTGCGCAATCAAAATATCGCGAACCACTCTAGACCCAACATAACCGGCAATACCACACATCAAAAACACCCTTTCGCAGACCGATCTATCTCAGGATAAAAAAAGCAAGTCAGTCTTATTGCAAGATTACAATAACAATTGCAAGATTATACATCAGGGGGTTACGATTTACAAGTATTTAGAGTTGTTTGGAGCAAGCTGTTGCGCGCCCACAATTCCCTTCCAGAGAAATGCTCACCTGCCCCCCCTCATACCCTGACGAACGGGCTTTGAAGATGAGCCAAAATCGGCAATTAGCAATGCCACTAGTTCGCCGCTCAATGCATCGCGCGCGCAGCTTCGCTAGCCGAGGCAAGTTCTTGGAATTCCACATTGCGCCAGCGGCTGTTACCCGCCCTGGATCGTCAAATGGGAATTACTTTTCTGAGGACAGCAACTTGCCACTGCAAATGAAGGTTTCAACAAAAAGCCTTCTTGTAACCCTCCAAGGCTTGTTTGATCACCTCACGCGCTTGATTACGACCTAAAAATTCCTTTATTTCGGTTTTTTTGCCTTCAAGGTCTTTATAGCAAGCAAAGAAATGTTCTATCTCTTTGCACAGAAATTTCGGAAGATCAGTTGTATCCGCAATCCAGTTGTTGTGTGGGTCTTTAAACGGGATGGCGACAATTTTCTCATCCATCTCGCCACCGTCTACCATATACAAAACACCAACTGGATAGCACCTCACCAAAGTCATTGGAAGAATCGGTTCCGAACAAATCACAAAAACATCCAATGGATCTTTGTCTCCCCCATAGGTTCTTGGAATAAACCCATAGTTGGCCGGGTAAACCATGGAAGCATGCAACACCCTATCAAGTTCCAACATCCCTGTTTGCTTGTCTAATTCATACTTACTCTTGCCGCCTTTGCTTATCTCTATTACACAAACAAAATCCTCTTCATTCACTCTATTCTCCCCAATATCGTGCCATATGTTCATTTGCTCTCATTGCCCTCCTCTATTAAGATCTCACCAAAAACATTTCCAAAGCATCCTGCGGCATTCGCTTCATCTGTGTCGATATGCATCACCTTAACAAAATTATGACTAACCCGAACAACAACCTCGCCAAATGTCAAAGATCTACCATCCGTTTTAACCTTCACCTGCACAACATCTCCCCTTTCAATTCCCAATCTATCAGAATCATCCACAGAAAGATGCAGATGTCTCTTGGCAACAATCACCCCGCTTTCAATAGCCAGTTCTCCTTCTGGCCCAATAAGTTTGCACGGTGCTGAGTCTTGCAAATCACCAGACCCTCTAATTGGTGGTTCCAAACCTAGAGTTTTTGCGTCTGAAAAAGAAAGCTCCACCTGCGTTTCCATTTTGAACGGCCCAACAACAGCAACTTCTAGCCGCGCTTTCGGACCTTCAACAACAACCCTTTGAGTTGCTTTAAAAGTCTGCGGAAGAGAAAGCCGCTGGGCAACCTCTATTTCTGCTGTGCTACCAAATAAAACCTTAAAATCCGCTTCCGAAAGATGAACATGTCTCGCAGAAACCTCCACCTTAACAATCTCGTTCATCATCTTACCTCACTTCCTTCTGGTTTATATAATCTATCAAATCCAGCAATTTGTTGCAATAGCCCCATTCATTATCATACCACGCAACCAATTTCACGAACCTCCCACTTAACATGATTCCAGCCCTTGCATCAAAGATGCAAGTTCTTTTGTCACCAATAAAATCCGACGACACTACAGCATCATCAACATAGCCAATAACACCCTTCATCTCTTCTACAGAAGCACGCTTAATCTCTTTGCAAATTTCATCATAGCTGGTTGCTTTCTGCAAACACAAGGTAGCATCCACGGCCGAAACAACCAATGTTGGCACACGGAACGCGATTCCTGTCAACCGGCCAGCAAGCTCTGGAACCACCTTCCCGCATGCTCTAGCCGCGCCTGTTGTGGCCGGAATTATGTTGTTCAATGTGGCCCGACCAAGCCGCCAATCTCGACCGCAAACACCGTCAACCACCCGCTGAGTCGCCGTTGCCGCATGCACCGTGGTCAGCAATCCTTCACTAATACCAAAAGCCCGGTGGATAACCGTTGCAAGCGGCGCAATGCAGTTGGTTGTGCAGGAAGCATTCGAAACAACATCCATACTAACATCATAATCTTTAAGATTAACGCCACAAACAAAGGTTGGGGTTTCGTCATCTTTCGCCGGCGCAGAAATAACCACCTTCTTTGCCCCACCAACCAGGTGCCCCTTCGCAGCATCCAACGAAGTAAATATACCCGTGGCATCAACCACATATTCCGCTCCACAAGCACGCCAATTTATTTCCGCTGGCTCCCTTTCGGCAGAAACCCGCGCAGACCAAGCATCAACATCCAGGGTATTTCTTGTCCATTTCGTTTCCGCAAAACATCTTCCATATGTTGTATCATGCTTAACGATATATGCCATATGCTCAGGAGTCGCAAACGGGTCATTAACCCCAACAACCTGAAATTCGGCAGCCCGCTCCAATGCCACACGAAACACAAGCTTGCCAATTCTGCCAAAACCATTAATACCAATTTTTACCAAAAAGAAGCGCCCCCTTTTCATCATTCGCCACAGCAACATTTTAATATACATTCCCCTTTTTTTCAAACCATGTTTTTCCGCAAATAACAAAAATCCTGATTGGTTTGCAATCTCTGCTCTAATCCTATTTCACATATTCGCGCTTAAAAATTTCACAGATGCCAATGCCAAAAGAACATATTGACTATTAAAAACCTAACGTGTTATAATTCACTATCAGAAGAAAAATTTACGGTAAAAAGGACGGTGTTGGCGCATATGCCAAATATAGCATCTGCAAAAAAAAGAGTCAAAGTTGCGGCAAAAAAAAATCTACAAAATCGAATTATAAAAACCAATCTAAAAACTGTTGTTAAAAAGGTGAGTCTGGCGGCTGCAGAGGGTTTGCCAGATAAAGAGCAAAAGCTTCGCCATGCCATAAAAAAGATTGATCAAGCCACAAAAAAAGGAATCATCCACAGGAATTGTGCCGCCAGAAAGAAATCACAACTCGTAAAGCTGTGCAAATAACGTTTTTCACAGCCGTGTTGCGCCTTACCCGAGCACAAAACCTTGCCGAGTCACAAGTGACGAGCCACGAATAAAATGGTTGCCACCATACTTTGCGCAATGCAGTTGGCAAGCGGAGGACAATAAAGCACCGTGAACCATGTCAGGCGGGGAACCGAGCAGCATTAAGCGGGACGCTTTATGTGTAAGCCGGTACAGCTTTCTGCATTGCGGAAGGTATGTTGGAGAGGATGACATGTATAAAGCACTATACCGAAAGTGGCGGCCAGCAAGGTTTGACGAAACAATTGGGCAAGAACATATATCTTTAACTCTTAAAAATGAGGTCTGCACAAATAATATTTCGCATGCATACATCTTGGCTGGCCCCCACGGAACCGGAAAAACAACAACAGCAAAAATCCTAGCAAAAGCGCTAAATTGCCTAGCCATTGACGCCGGCGAACCCTGTGGGAATTGCAGCATTTGCCAGGGAATTGATGCGGGACGAGTTCCCGATGTGTTAGAAATTGATGCGGCCAGCAGCACCGGCGTAGACAACATACGCTCGCTTAAAGAAGACGCTAAGTTTGCACCTTCAACGGGTAAATGCAGGGTTTATATTATAGATGAAGCGCATATGTTGAGCACTGGCGCTTTTAATGCGTTGCTTAAGATCATGGAAGACCCTCCGGAGTCTGTTATATTTATTCTGGCAACTACCCAGATAAACAAAGTCCCGGCAACTGTCCTTTCGCGGTGCCAACGTTTTGATTTTTCAAGGGTTTCATCACAAAGATTAAAAGAGCATATTGTAAATATTGCCATAAAAGAAGAAGTATCTATAAATGATGATGGGGCTTTGCTCATCGCCATCCTTTCCGGCGGGAGCGTGCGAGATGCTCTCTCGCTTTTAGATGTTTGCAGTAGTATTTCCTCCGGGAAGTTAATAGACGAAGAATTGGTCAAAAAAGTAGCTGCTGTACCAATCAACTCGGCTTGCTTAGATCTTATCGGTTGCATAGAAAAGCAGCAGCTGGAAGAAAGCTTAAAACTGGTGAACGATTGCTTCTTTAACGCAATCAGCATGAGTAGCCTGTGCGATGCTATGCTTAAAAACTACCGAGATATTTTATTGTTAAAGTTATGCAAAAAAGAGGATGGGTTGCTTGAGATCACACAGAAAGATTTTGCTCGCATTCAAAAACTTTCACAGCTCTTGGAAACAAACCGGATTCTTGCGAACATAGATGCCATTAAAAATACTTGCATAAATATCGAAAGGCTTGCAAATTCCAAACTGGAAGTTGAGTTGTGCGTGGTCAAGCTTTGTCTTGCGGCAAGAGAGCAAACACAACAAAAAAATAGCAGCAACGAGAAGCAAGAAAAAGAAGAACTTCCGCAATGGAAGAATATCTTGCGGAGATTAGCGGAAAACAATCCCACGTTAAGCCAAACATTAACCGGGTCCAAGGCTTATCTTGAGGGCAACATGGTGTTTATAGATACCAACAACCACTCATTTTTGGATCTGATGAGAAACAACAACCAAACAAAAGAATCAATCAAAGAAGCTATTTCTGCCGAATGCGGGAAGCGATATCGAATTGGACCATATGCAAAAATCCAATAGCCGCAAGGAAGAAGTGTAAAAAACATGGAAGACAAAAAGAGCAATCTCGAATCAGCAATAATTCAGATCGAAAAACAGTTTGGCAAGGGCGCCATAATGACTCTGGGGCAGAGCGCGTTAGCTGTCGAATCGATTTCCACTGGGTCTATTGCGTTAGACTTGGCATTGGGGGTTGGCGGATTGCCGCGCGGCCGGATAACCGAAATTTTCGGCCCAGAAAGCTCCGGAAAAACAACAGTAGCTCTTCATCTTGTTGCTTCGGCGCAAAAATTGGGGGGCACGGCTGCATTTATTGATGTTGAGCATGCTTTGGACCCTGTTTATGCCGCCGCCTTAGGCGTGGATGTGGATTCTTTGCTGGTTTCGCAGCCAGATGCCGGAGAGCAGGCATTAGAAATCACAGAGACGTTGGTACGCTCGGGTGCTGTTGATGCCGTTGTTTTGGACTCGGTGGCCGCACTGGTACCGCGACAAGAGATTGAAGGAGAGATGGGCGACGCTCATGTTGGATTGCAAGCAAGATTGATGTCGCAGGCGTTAAGAAAACTCACATCAATTATCTCAAAAACGAACTGTGTAGCAATCTTTATAAACCAGTTGCGAGAAAAGGTTGGCGTGGTATATGGCAACCCAGAAACAACCCCAGGCGGGCGAGCTTTAAAGTTTTTTTCTTCGATTCGCATTGATGTTCGCCGAACGGAACACCTTAAGGACGGCACCGAGGTTGTTGGCAACCGCACAAAAGCCAGGGTTGTGAAAAACAAGGTAGCCCCACCATTTCGCGATGCGGAGTTCGACATCATGTATGGGCGCGGGATCTCACGGGAAGGCGAAATTGTGGATATCGCCATGAAACGTGGATTAATAACCAGAAATGGCGCATGGTTTAATTATGGTGACACCAGATTGGGGCAAGGCAGAGACAACGCAAAGAAATATCTCAGGAACGATCCTGGTCTTATGCAAGAGATCTGCGAAAGTCTGCTTGGCAAGGATCCTGTAACTACGGATGCAAGCAATGCAAGCACAAACAATAATCCACAGGCTGCAGCAAAGTAGAGGGTTCTTTTGGCTTTAGCTGCTACCTTTGGAGAACAGCGTAAAATATGCTACAATTAACGAATGGGTGGTAAGGTTGCAAGGTTTTGAAGATGCGTTAAAATTAGGAGAGAATCTGTTTTTTGAGAGGAAGTTTGGACGTGCTCGAGTTAAAGAAGAGCTAGAAAAGCGGTCTATTCCCGAAGTTGTTATCGAAGAAGTTATGAGCAGGCTAGACCCAGGGTATGAAGAGCGGCATATAAAGCATATCATTATTGGGAAATATGGACGCAGATTGTTTATTGACCACGAAAAAGAGAAAATCGTGAGAATGCTAAGCCGATTTGGGTATGCAGAAGAAAAAGCAAGGCGGGTATTAGACACTTTAGAAAGAGCGGAGTTTTAATGCGTGTTGGGTTGATTTCGTTGGGTTGTGCAAAAAATCAGGTGGACGCAGAAAAGATGCTAGGAAGCTTGAAAAACGAAGGCTTCGAATTCTGCAACGATCCCTCTCGCTGCGATATTATAATTATAAATACCTGTGGCTTCATAGAAGAGGCAAAACAGGAATCTATTAACAATATCCTTGAAATTTGCTCTTTAAAATCCACTGGGCTAAAAAAAGTTGTTGTTACTGGATGCTTGGCAGAGCGGTACAAACAAGAACTCACAAAAAGCATCCCAGAAATCGATGTGGTGGTGGGTCTGGGATCAAATAAAGACATTGGTAAGCTAATTCAGGAATCTTTCGAATCTTCCAAGGTTTTGGAAGCCTTTGCGCCACTGCAAAGCGAAGAAGCGCCTTACCAGCGTTATAAGCTTTTTGATTCCCCATATGCATATTTAAAGGTGGCAGACGGTTGCAATAACAGATGTTCGTATTGTGCAATCCCCCAGATTCGCGGGCCATTTAGAAGTCGCCGAAAAGAAGATATTATTGCAGAAGCACAGAGTTTGGTTGCAACTGGGTCTTGGGAGTTAAATCTTGTGGCGCAAGACACAACAAGCTACGGAACCGACATTTATGGGGAGCCTGCACTGCCAGAACTCTTGCGTGCCCTTTCTGAGATTGATGGTCTCAAATGGTTGCGATTGCTTTACTGCTACCCAGATCACATCACCGAAGAATTGCTGGAAGCCATTGCGAAGAATCCAAAAATCGTTAAATACATAGACATTCCATTGCAGCATGTAAACGGCGAGATTCTGGCAAAGATGAACAGGCGCGGAAATTTTAAATCTTTGCGGGCACTGATCGCGAAAATCCGGCAAACAATCCCAAACGTGGCATTAAGAACAACCTTTATCGTTGGGTTCCCTGGCGAAACAAAAGAACAATTCACGGAACTTTGCGATTTTGCGAAAGAGATTAAGTTCGAGCGGCTGGGGTGCTTCCCATTTTCTAAAGAAGAAGGAACTGATGCTGGTAGCTTGACGAATCAAACTTCGCGAAGAACAAAATTATCACGCGTTGAGAAGTTAATGGCACTGCAAGCAGAGATTGCGTGGCGGACTGCGGAAGGCAACGTTGGGAAGATTTTTGATGTTCTGGTTGAAGGGACACTCCCAACCGGTGAATGCTGGGGCCGCACTTACATGGATGCACCCGAAGTGGACGGGACAGTGTCTTTTAAGATGGCGGATCAGAAGAAAGGTGAAGTTGTGAAAGTTAAGATTGAAGGTCATGAAGGTTACAAACTGTTTGGGAGCATCCTCTGAATGAACTTGGCAAACTGGTTAACTGTATCGCGAATGCTGCTGATCTTACCGTTCTCATACTTTTTGTTAACACCCGCGATCAGCAATAACTTTTGGTGGGCAGGGCTAATCTGTCTGATTTCTTGCATAACAGACATGCTGGATGGTTGGGTGGCGCGGCATTATCATTGCGAAACCATCTTTGGAACATTCTTAGATCCGATGGTAGACAAAATGTTTATTATCTGTTCGTTAACATGCTTTGTGCAAATCGGGATAATTGGCGCGTTCCCGTTAATATTTGTGATTATCCGCGAGTTCGCAGTTATTACGCTCAGATTGGCGTCTAGCATCCGAAGTGTTGTGATTGCGGCAGATAAGCTAGGCAAATTAAAAACCATAACACAGATGTTCTGTGTTTGTTTTTTGCTGTTGTTGAAGGCCTTGGCAGTGGATGCACAGCCCATATTTGCCGCCATCAAACCCCTTGTGATATGGGTTATGGTGTTGATCACCCTCGTCTCTGGTGCACATTATTTATGGAAGAGTCGAGAACTATTAAAAATGGAATTGTAAGGAGAGTGAGGCACGTGGTCTTATATAACACACTAACCAAACGCAAAGAATCGCTAAAAATTGAAACAGGCGCCCCAATTAAAATGTATCAATGCGGACCAACCGTATATAACTTTATACATATTGGGAATGCACGCCCGCTTTGTGTTTTTGATAGCTTGCGAAGGTACCTAATGTATTTGGGTCATGATGTTATTTTTGCCAAGAATTTCACAGATATAGATGATAAGATATTAGATAAGGCAAACGATCTAGGTGTTGCTTGGCAAGCAATTGCAGAAGACTATATCAAAGAATATTATATTGATGCCAGAGGGTTGGGTGAATTGCCACCTACGCACGAGCCCAGAGCAACTGGCCACATTCCAGGCATGCTAAAGATTGTAAAAAAGCTGCTAAAAAACAACTTCGCTTACACTTGCGATGGTTCGGTTTATATGCGAGCAAAAAAAGTGCCGGATTATGGGCGGCTTTCTGGAAAGATCCTGGAAGACTTGCAGGCAGGCGCAAGAGTTGCAATCAACGAGAACAAGGAAGATGAACTTGATTTCGTTTTGTGGAAAGCTGCAAAACCAGGAGAGCCATATTGGGAGTCCGAATGGGGTAATGGTCGGCCAGGGTGGCATATAGAATGCACAGCAATGATCGACAATATCTTTGGCGACACCATCGATATCCATTGTGGCGGCCAGGATTTAATCTTTCCGCACCACGAAAACGAGCTGGCTCAGTATGTTGCGTATTGCAATAAACCGCTAGCCAGATATTGGATTCACAACGGGTTTGTTACTGTTGACAGCGAAAAAATGGCAAAATCAGTCGGAAACTTTTTCACAGTAAGGCAGGTGGCAGATGAGTTCGGCTACCTCCCCATTCGTTTGATGTCTCTGCAGGCTCATTACCGCTCGCCAATCAACTATAGTATAGACGTTATGAAACAGAATCTTTCGGCATTGCAACGCCTTTCCAATTGCGTGTGTCTGCTTACTGACACCCGCAACAAAATCGCAGACACAGAAGGAGCGGAGCAGCCTTGCGAAGAGCTGGAAACACTGAAAAACAAATTCTTGCAAGAATTAGATGACGATTTCAATACAGCTGGGGCATTGGGCGTTTTGTTTGATTTGGTGAAACAAATCAATTTACGTCTAACAAACACACAAAGTTACGATATTAACTATGTTGTCGCCGCCACAAAGATAATGCAGGATTTTCTATTTATTCTGGGCTTGGATCTTAGCAACTTTAGCAATCAGAGTGCATGCGAAGACGAGCAGGTGCAAGAGTTAGTTCGGCAACGTGAAATTGCAAGAGCAAGCCTAAATTTCCAAGAAGCAGACAGAATCAGAGACAACTTGCAAAATATGGGTATTTGCTTGGAAGATACACAGGATGGCGTAAAAATCAAAAGAGATCCAGGAGGGGTACTCTCGTGAACAGAAAAAAACGCAACTTTAAGCATTCTCTTTTTGTCGTGTTGGCCTGTTGTGGAACATTAAACGTGTTAACGCCAGCCACTAACACAGTTTTCGCCATAAAGACTGTAACACCGGCCACCGTCGCAGGAAGCCTCGTAAACGGCAGGGAGGCAGGCTCCAATCAACGCTTTTCCTTACCGACAGAGGAAGCTATTTGTGCTCTGCAAGGCGAAACTTTTACAATAAAACCTGCAAACCCAAGCGGAGAGCTCACGGCAGTAGTCATTACCAATGGAACGCCGAAAGAAGCCCGTACGGAATTCAGCCAGTGGGCTTACGACGTTTTTGTAAAAGG